>JACQXP010000213.1 GCA_016208645.1 Candidatus Methylomirabilota bacterium
CTATCCGGAGCTGGCGGATGCCCAGGTGGACGAGGTGGTGGAAGCGTGCAAGCGGTCACTGTAACGGCGATGGCAACTGGGCAATCAGGCAATTGGGGAAGCCTCGGTCTCTCCCAGTTGCCGAATTGCCACATTGCCTAATTGCCAAGTCTCGGGGGAGACGGGATGAGCGAACTCACGGGGACGATCCTGGTGACGGGCGGCATGGGCTTCATCGGCTCCAACTTCGTCCGCCATGTCCTCACCGCACACCCGGCCGCCCGGGTCGTGAACCTCGACAAGCTGACCTACGCCGGGAACCCCCGCAACCTGGCCGACCTGGAGGCCGACCCCCGCTACGCCTTCATCCGGGCCGACGTCTGCGACGAGAAGGCGGTGACCGAGGTTCTGGAGGTCCACGGGGCAGAGGCCGTCGTGCACTTCGCCGCCGAGTCGCACGTGGACCGCTCGATCCTCCAGGCGGACGACTTCATCCGGACGAACGTCCAGGGAACGCGGGTCCTCCTGGAGGCGGCCCGCCGGGCCGGCGTGCGCCGCTTCCTCCACATCTCCACGGACGAGGTCTACGGCAGCCTGGGCCGATCGGGCGCCTTCACCGAGGACTCCCCCATCCTCCCCAACAGCCCTTACGCCGCCAGCAAGGCCGGGGCGGACGTGATGGCCCGGGCTTATCACGTCACCTACGGCCTGCCGGTCATCATCACCCGGACATGCAACAACTACGGCCCCTACCAGTTTCCCGAGAAGTTCATCCCGCTGATGATCGTGAACGCCTTGCGGGAGGAGCCGTTGCCCATCTACGGCGACGGGCTGTACGTGCGCGAGTGGCTGCACGTGGAGGACCACTGCCGTGCCCTGGCGCGAATCCTGGCGGCCGGCCAGCCGGGCGAGGTGTACAACATCGGCAGCGGAGAGGAGCGGGTGAACCTGGACGCGGCCAGGCAGATCCTGGCCCTCACGGGACGCTCGGAGAGCCTCCTCCGGCACGTGAAGGACCGGCTCGGCCACGACCGGCGCTACGCCCTGGACTGGACCAAGCTCCGCCGCGAGCTGGAGTGGGCGCCGACCATCCCGTTCCGGGACGGGCTCCGGCAGACGGTGGAATGGTATCGGGCCCACCCGGCCTGGTGGCTCGAGATCCTGTCGGGAGAATACCGAGCCTACTACCAGCGACAATACGGCGAGGACACGAAATGACCGGCCCGGAGACTCTGGCCCTGCATGGCGGCCGGCCGGTCCGGGCACACATGCTCCCCTATGGCCGCCACGAGGTGGACGAGGCCGACATCCAGGCCGTCGTCGAGGTCCTGCGCGGCGACTGGCTGACCAACGGCCCCGCCGTGGCGGGGTTCGAGGAGGGGTTTGCCGAGCGGGTGGGTGCCGGCTTCGCAGTGGCACTCTCGTCGGGGACGTTGGACTAGTGGGTGGGGACAACGACCTAGCCATCCTCGGGGGCCGGCCGGTGCGGGAGCGCATGCTCCCCTATGGCCGCCACGCGGTGGACGAGGCCGACATCCAGGCCGTCGTCGAGGTCCTGCGCGGCGACTGGCTGACCAACGGCCCCGCCGTGGCGGGGTTCGAGGAGGGGTTTGCCGAGCGGGTGGGTGCCGGCTTCGCAGTGGCACTCTCGTCGGGGACTGGGTGCCGGCTTCGCAGTGGCACTCTCGTCGGGGACCGCGGCCCTGCACGCGGCGGCCCATGTCGCGGGGATCCAGTCCGGTGACGAGGTGATCACCGCCCCCCTCACCTTCCTGGCCTCGGCCAACTGTCTCCTGTATTGCGGCGCAACGCCGGTTTTTGCCGACATCGATCCGGCCAGCCTGAACCTCGATCCGAAGAGCGTCGAGGAAAAGCTCTCCCCGCGGACCAGGGCCGTCCTGCCCGTCCACTTCGCCGGGCTTCCCTGTGACATGGACCGGATCCACGCCATGGCCCGCCCCCGCAACCTCATCGTCATCGAGGATGCCGCCCACGCGCTGGGTGCGGCGATCGGGGATCGGCCCATCGGTGGCCTGAGCGAACTCACGACCTTCAGCTTTCACCCGGTGAAGCACATCACCACGGGTGAGGGCGGGATGGTGACGACCAATGACGCGGGATTGGCCGGACGCCTGCGCCGGTTCCGGAACCACGGCATCGAACGGGAGGTCCGGCAGCGCCAGGCGACATGGCGCCAGGACATGGTGACCTTCGGTGTGAATTATCGCCTGACCGACCTGCAGAGCGCCCTGGGGCTCTCCCAGTTGCGGCGCCTGGAGGCCTCCCTGAAACGTCGCGAAGAGATCGCGGCTCAATACCAGGCGGCCTTCGCCGCCACGCCGGAGATTCGGATGGCCCCCACGCAGCCGGGGACCCGCCACGCCTGGCACATCTATCCCCTTCGGCTGAATACCGACCGGCTGCGGGAGGAGCGCGAGACGATCTTCCACGCGCTGCGGGCCGAGAACATCGGCGTGACGGTCCATTACCTGCCGGTCCACCTGCACCCGTACTACCAGGAGCGCTTCGGAACCCGGCGGGGGATGTGTCCGGCGGCGGAGGCTGCGGCCGACCAGATGCTCACCCTCCCGCTCTTTCCGCGGATGACCGACGGGGACGTGGCGGACGTCGTCGCCGCCGTCGGGAAGGTCATTCAATGGGCGCGTCGCTAACGCGAGCGCCTGGCAATGGGCGCGCCGCTAAGTGCTGCCGAACGCAAATACGGTGACGCTCATTTCTGCTCCCTCTCCCTGGATGGGAGAGGGCACCCAGGGGGTACCCGGTGAGGGTGCAAGAAGGGATGCCGCACCCAGAGGGTACCCGACGGTCCCCCTCACCCCAACCCGCGGGGGGAGAGGGGGTCGGCAGGATGGGTCGGGAAAATACGTCCCCGTAATTATGGCCAGAAGCACTAAGGCGCGCGCCTGGGGAGTCATGTCGCGAGGTGGCTGATCGGGGATCCCTGAAGATCGTCAACGTGGTCGGCGGCCGGCCGAACTTCGTCAAGATCGCCCCCATCCTGGACGCCATGACGAAGGTCCCGACCATCAGGCCTCTCCTCGTCCATACCGGACAACACTACGATCATGCGATGTCGCGGGCCTTCTTCGAGGATCTGGAGATCCCGGAGCCGGATTGCTTCCTGGGCGTCGGCTCGGGGACCCACGCCGAGCAGACGGCCCGCGTGATGGTGGAGTTCGAGAAGGTGCTGGAGAAGGAGCGGCCCGACCTCGTCCTGGTCGTGGGAGACGTGAACTCGACCCTGGCCTGCGCCCTGGTGGCGGCCAAGCAGATCGTCCCCATCGCGCATGTGGAGGCCGGCCTGCGCAGCTTCGACCGGACCATGCCGGAGGAGATCAACCGGACGCTCACCGACCACCTCTCGGACTATTGCTTCACGACCTCTGAGGATGCCAACGACAACCTGCGGCGCGAGGGAATCCCCGAGGGGCGGATCCATTTCGTCGGCAACGTGATGATTGACACCCTGCGGAAATACGAGCCGGCCGCCCGGAAGAAGCGGACGGCTGAGGCGTTCGGCTTGACCCCGCAGGGATATGCCGTCCTCACCCTCCACCGGCCGAGCAACGTGGACGATCCGAAGACCTTCGGCCTGCTCCTGGATAGCCTGGAGGAGATCCTGCGGAAGGTCCCCGTGGTCTTCCCCATCCATCCCAGGAGCCGGCGGCGGGTCACCGAGTTCGGATTCGACGCCAGGATCGCGGCCCTCGACCGCCTGCGGCTGTGCCAGCCGCTGGGCTACCTGGCCTTCCTCAGCCTCATGCTGGACTCCCGATTCGTGATGACCGACTCCGGCGGCATCCAGGAGGAAACGACGGTCCTGGGGATCCCCTGTCTCACCCTGCGCGAGAACACGGAGCGGCCCGTCACCGTGCGCCTGGGGACGAACGTGGTCGTGGGCACCCGGCGGGAGCGGATCGTGAGCGAGGCCCTGCGCCTCCTGGGGGAGGGCGACCGGCGGCGCGCAGCGCCGCCCCTGTGGGATGGGCAGGCCGCCCCCCGGATCCTCGAGGTCCTTCGCCGGCACCCGGCAGCGGATGGGAGCGCCCGATGAAGCAGGTCGTCCTGCGGAACGGCCAGGCCGTCGTGGAGGATGTCCCCGCGCCCGCCCTCCTTCCCGGCAGCGTCCTGGTCCGGGTGGTGTTTTCCTGCGTCAGCCCGGGCACCGAGACGGCGACGCTCGCCACCACCGAGGTGAAGATGGGGCTGGGCCTCGTGAAGAGCGCCCTCCGCCATCCGGACAAGGTCCGGCAGGTCCTCACCTCCCTGCGGACGCGGGGGTTCCGCGCCACCCGGGCCCTGGTGGAGGGGCGCCTCGGCTTCGGGTCCGCCGTCGGCTATAGCTGCGCCGGGATCGTGGCCGAGGTCGGCGAGGGCGTGGAGTCCTTCCGCCCCGGGGATCGCGTGGCCTGCGCCGGGAGCGGCTACGCCAATCATGCCGAGGCGGTCGTCGTGCCGCAAAACCTCGCGGTGACCGTCCCGGCCCAGGTGGAGCTGCTGCCGGCTGCCACGGTGACGCTGGGCGCGATCGCCCTGCAGGGGGTGCGGCGCGCCCAGCCTGCCCTCGGCGAGACCATCGGCGTGATCGGCCTCGGGCTCCTCGGGCAACTCACGGCGCAACTGCTCAAGGCGGCCGGGTGCCGCGTCGTCGGCCTGGATCTCCAGCGCGCCCGGGTGGACCTGGCGCGCTCCCTCGGCATGGACGAAGGGCTCGTCCCGACGGACGGCGATCCCGAGGAGCGCGTCCGGAACCTGACGGAGGGCTACGGCCTGGACGCGGTGATCCTCACGGCCGCCACCCGGGGCGACGAGCCGGTGAACTTGGCCATGCGGCTCGCCCGGCGGAAGGGCCGGGTGGTGGTGGTGGGGGATGTCGGCCTGGGCCTCCAGCGCCCGGAGATGTACCGGAAGGAGCTGGACCTGCTCATGTCCACCTCCTACGGGCCGGGCCGCTACGACCCGCTGTACGAGGAGGGAGGCCTCGACTACCCGTATGCCTACGTCCGCTGGACCGAGAACCGGAACATGGCCGCCTACCTCGACCTCGTGGCGAGCGGCAAGATCCGGCTGGCGCCCCTCCTCACCGCGGTCTTCCCGCTGGCCGACGCCGCCACCGCCTACCAGGCGCTCCGGGCCGAGGGCGGCCCGCTGACCGTCCTGCTCCAGAATCCCCTCCCCGCCGAAGACCGGCCGCTCTCGCGCCGGACCGTCCTGCGTCCGCGGACGGGCGCGCCGGCCGGCCGCCTGCGGGTCGCGATCATCGGGGCGGGGGGATTCGCCCAGTCCACGCACCTCCCCAACCTGAAGCAGCTCGCCGACCGCTACGAGATCCGGGCCATCGTCAGCCGGACGGGGACGACCGCGGCGGCCGTGGCCCGGCAGTACGGGGCGGCCGTGGCGGCGACGGACTACCGGGAGGTCCTGGACGACCCCGAGATTGACGCCGTCCTGATCTGCACGCGCCATCACCTGCATGCGAGGCAGGCGGCGGATGCCCTGCGGGCGGGCAAGCATGTGTTCCTGGAAAAGCCGATGGCGATCGAGCGCGAGGAACTGGCGGAGCTTCACAAGACGATCCAGGATCTTCGAGCGACTGGGACCTGCCCTGCGTTCCTGGTGGGGTTCAACCGGCGCTTCTCGCCCTATGCCCTCCGGGCGAAGGATGCTGTCGCCGGCCGCATCCACCCCTTGCTCATCCGCTATCGCATGAACGCGGGCCCCCTCCCCCCGGACCACTGGGTCAACGGCCCGGAGGGTGGCGGCCGGGCCGTGGGCGAGGCCTGCCACATCCTCGACCTCTTCGCCTACCTCACCGGGGCGCCCGCCGAGGGGGTGACCGCGACCGCCATCCGGCCGCGGTCCGCGGCATGTCGTGCCGAGGAAAACTTCGTGGCCACCCTCCGGTACCGGGACGGCTCGGTCTGCACGCTGCTCTACACCGCCCTGGGGGCGCGGGACTTCCCCAAGGAGGCCATGGAGATCTACGTGGACGGGACGGTCCTCACGCTGGACGACTACCGGTCCCTGCAGATCCACGGCGGGAAGGGCGCCGGGCTCCGCACCAGCCTGCAGGACAAGGGCCACCGGGCGGAGCTGGAGGCGTTCCACCGGCTCGTCACGGGGCAGGCGGAGGCCCCCATGACCCCGGAGGAGATGGTGGAGACGACCGAGCTGACCTTCACCATCCGGGACCTGGTCGCGGGCAGCGCCGTGCCCGGAACGTCGGCGGGAGGAGGATCGCCGTAGATGGAAGGGGGCGGCGGGAACTTATTCGATCGCTACGCGGCCGATTACACCCAGGCGGTTCAGGACTCCAGCGCCTTCTCGGGCCTGTCCGTTGACTTCTTCACGCGGCTCAAGGCCGACGCCGTGGGGCGA
>JACQXP010000046.1 GCA_016208645.1 Candidatus Methylomirabilota bacterium
CGGCGCCGGGGCTCCAGGATGACCTGCCAGCGCGTGGAGGCCAGCACGTGGGCCAGGAGGCATTCAGCATCCAGGCGGGCGGTTTCGATCCCCACCCGCTCCAGGAGAAGAGTGCCGCTCCCCAGGCAGTCCTCCACGTTCGGGCAGAGGCGCTCCGGGAGGGGCGCGAGACTGCCCAGGAAGGTCCCCGACACCCGTGGGACGTGCGCGCGGATCATGACAGCGCCTTCAGGCGCTCCGCCTGGTCATGGGCGGCCAACGCCTGGATCAAGTCATGGAGGTCGCCCTCCAGGATCCCGCTCAGGTTGTGGAGCGTGAGGCCGATCCGGTGATCGGTCACGCGGTTCTGGGGAAAGTTGTAGGTCCGGATCTTCTCCGCCCGCTCCCCGGTCCCCCCCTGGCTTCGGCGGTCGCGATCGATGGCTTCCTTCTGGCGCCGGAGCTCGGCGTCGTACAGCCGGGCCCGCAGCACCTTCAGCGCCTTGGCCTTGTTCTTGAGCTGGGACTTCTCGTCCTGACACGTCACCACCAGCCCCGTGGGCAGGTGGGTGATGCGCACGGCCGAATCCGTGGTGTTCACGCTCTGGCCGCCCGGACCCGTGGACCGGTACACGTCGATGCGCAGGTCGTTGGGGCTGATCTGGATGTCCACCTCCTCGGCCTCGGGCAGGACCGCCACCGTGACCGTCGAGGTGTGGATGCGCCCGCTGGCCTCCGTGGCCGGCACCCGCTGGACCCGGTGGACGCCGCTCTCGTACTTGAGGCGGCTGTAGGCGCCGCGACCCTCGGCCGTGAGGATGGCCTCCTTCACGCCCCCGATCCCGGTGATGCTGAGCGAGACCATCTCCACCTTCCAGCGCTGCTGCTCCGCATAGCGGCTGTACATCCGCAGGAGCTCGGCCGCGAACAGCCCGGCCTCCTCGCCTCCCGCCCCGGCCCGGATCTCCAGGATGGTGTTCCGGTCATCCGCCGGATCCTTGGGCAGCAGCAGGAGCTGCAGGGACGCTTCCAGCTCCTCCCGCCTGGCCGTCAGGGACGTGAGCTCCGTCTCCGCCAGCGCCTGCATCTCGGGATCAATGGTCTCCCGCAGCAGGGCACGAGCATCTTCCAGCTCGCGCAGGAGCCGCTGGTATCGCTGGTATTCCTCCACCACGGGGCGCAGCTCGGCCAGGAGCCTGGCCAGCCGCTGATACTCGGCTGGATCCCCCAGGACGGCCGGTTCCGAGAGCCGCACCGTGATCTCTTCGTGGCGGCGCTCAATCGCGTCGAGTTTCTCGATCAATGTGGACATCCAACCACCTTCACGACATGACCAACCGGGACATCGGGCGCCGGCACATCACACCTGACGTTCGGAAAGAATGAGGGCCGGCGCAGTGACAGGGAGAACAGGGACCCGGTCCGCCTGGGACGGGCTAGTGGTGGTGCCCGTCGGCGACCGGGTGGTGGTGGGCGTGAGCGGGATGCCGCAGGGGCGCGGACCGCAGGCAATCCCCCACTGACGGCCTGCAACGTCGGGGGCGCAGGGAGGAGCAGTCGGTTTCCCGGACCATGAGGATCACCTCTTCACGGCCGAGCCTGGGTCAGGCCTCGGTACCGGTCGGTGCGGTGGCCAGGGGCTTGCGGCCGTACTTGCGCTGGAAGCGCTCCACCCGGCCTTCGCTGTCGATCAGTTTCTGGCGGCCGGTGAACAGCGGGTGGCACTTGGAGCAGATCTCGACCCTGAGTACCGGCACCGTGGACCGGGTGTGGACCGCCTCTCCACAGGCACAGGTGATGATCGCAGGCATGTATTCGGGATGGATCCCGGGCTTCATCGAGCAACCTCCGTCACGAACTGGCGTCAGGAACTGGCGTCAGGCACAGCGCCTGACCGGATCGCCGCCGTATGCTAGCCGAGTTGGTCGGGGGTGACAAGAAAAAAGCGTTCCGCGGCGGAGGACCTGCTTGGGGCGGGTGCCCGACGCGGGCGGACTGCTTACTGGTTCATGGCCCGCAGGAAGTCGTCGTTGCTCTTGGTCTCGCGGATCTTTTCCTGCAGCAGCTCCATGGCCTCGACCACCCCCATGGTCCCCAGGACCTTCCGCAGGACCCACATCTTGTTCAGCTCGGTGGGGGTCAGCAGCAGTTCCTCGCGCCGGGTGCCGGAGCGGAAGATGTCAATGGACGGGAACAGGCGCTTGTCCACCAGGCGGCGATCCAGGAGCAGCTCCATGTTGCCCGTCCCCTTGAACTCTTCGAAGATCACGTCGTCCATGCGGCTCCCGGTGTCGATCAGGGCCGTGGCGATGATGGTGAGGCTGCCCCCCTCCTCGATGTTGCGCGCGGCGCCGAAGAACCGCTTGGGCCGCTGCAGGGCGTTACTGTCCACGCCGCCGGAGAGCACCTTCCCGCTGGGCGGGACGATGGTGTTGTAGGCCCGCCCCAGGCGGGTGATGGAGTCCAGCAGGATGACCACGTCCCGCTTGTGCTCGGTCAGCCGCTTGGCCTTCTCGATGACCATCTCCGCCACCTGGACGTGGCGGGTCGCCGGCTCGTCGAAGGTGGAGCTCACCACCTCGGCCTTCACCGACCGCTGGAAGTCGGTGACCTCCTCGGGCCGCTCGTCAATCAGCAGGACGATCAGGATGACCTCGGGGTGGTTCTTGGTGATGCTGTTGGCGATCTTCTGGAGGAGGACCGTCTTCCCGGTCCGCGGCGGGGACACGATCAGGCCCCGCTGGCCCTTCCCCAGGGGGGTGATGAGGTCCATGATGCGCATGGAGATCTCGTCCCCCGTGGTCTCGAGGTGGAAGCGCTGGTTGGGAAAGAGGGGGGTCAGATTGTCGAAGAGGATCTTTTCCTTGATCAGTTCGGGATTCTCGAAATTGACCGCCTCCACCTTGAGCAGGGCGAAATATCGCTCCCCTTCCTTGGGCGGACGCACCTGCCCCGACACCGTGTCCCCCGTGCGGAGGTCGAAGCGCCGAATCTGGGACGGGGAGACGTAGATGTCATCCGGTCCCGGCAGGTAGTTGTAGTCCGGGGCCCGCAGGAATCCGCCCGCAGGAATCCGAAGCCATCCGGCAGGATCTCCAGGACCCCCTCGGCGAAGATCAGGCCGTTCTTCTCCGTCTGGGCCTCCAGGATCTTGAAGATCATCTCTTGCTTCCGCAGGCCGCTGGCCCCCACCACGTTCAGCGATCGGGCGATGGCAGTCAGCTCGGCAATGGTCTTCTCTTTGAGTTCGGCGAGGTTCATCGAGATTCCTTTAGTGGGTTCAGTTGCTTCCCGATCCCGGACCATCCGGGTGGGCCGCTCCGCTGCGCTGGGTGACATCACACTTCCTCTGGCTGATGACGAGTTCGGACTGGCGCCCCGCACACGGAACGGGACAGACCGCTACATGGGAAGGTGACCCAATTCGTTACGCCTGGATGTGTTACGCCTGGACGGTGGCAAACTCACCTGTTGGGCCCGATATCATTGCGGGCGAACGTGATCTTCGAAGCCTCGAGGGTGGATACCTTTAGCGGGTAGATGCGAGGGATTCTCGAACTCGGGCGTACTCTAGGGGTGGCCCCTGGCTTTGTCAAGTGTTTTTTACCTCCCGGGGGTGCCCCCCTCCAGGGCTGCATACACCCGGGCGACCTGGCCTTCCGTGTCCGCCAGGTCCCCGCCGGTGTCAATGACGAAATCGGCCAGGGCCGCCTTGGCCGCCGTCGTCCACTGGGACTGGATTCGCTGCCGGGCCTCCGCTTCCGTCAGCCCCCGGGATCGGACCAGGCGGTCCACCTGGACGGCTTCCGGGGCGGAGACCAGCAGGATGGCATCGAACCGGTCCCGCTGGCCGGATTCCAGGATCAGGGCGGCATCCACGAGGCAGACCGGCCGGCCGGATGCCTCGGCCGCGCGGATCTCGTTCTCACATGCGGCGCGGATGGCCGGGTGCATGATGGCCTCCAGCCGCCGTCTGGCTGCCGGCTCGGCGAACACCCGGGCCCCCAGGCGCCGGCGGTCGATGCGGCCGGCCCCATCCAGGATCGCTGTCCCGAAGGCTTCCACGATCTGGTGGTGGCAGGGCTGGCCCGGCTCCTGGAGGGCATGCGCGATCCGGTCGGCGTCCACCACCGCGGCCCCGCGCGCGGCAAACATGGCGGCGACGGTGGACTTCCCCGTTGCGATGCCCCCGGTCAGGCCGACCACCAGCATGGACCACCCCCAATGCAAAACTGACAACCGACAACTGACAACCGGCCATCTTGTCTGCGTTGACCGGTTGTCAGTCGTCAGTTTGAAATTTGAAATTGTATCTGGCTGAACTGCTGCGCCAGCCGGGAGAACTCCAGCTCGCGAAACAGCTCGAGCAGTGCCGCCATGTCCGGTGCCTTCCGGGAGAGGTCGGCGGTGGTCCACGGGACGGGCAGGTCCGTCCGGATGGTGGCCAACCGCTTGCTCATCCGGGCCTGCTCCGCGTGCGTCCGGAGGGCCTCCCGCAGACGCGGTCTGGACACCTCGCCCCCCCGCTCCAGGACCGCCTCCAGCGTCCCATAGCGTTGCACGAGATCCCGGGCGGTTTTCTCGCCGACCCCCGGGACCCCCGGGATGTTGTCAATGCTGTCTCCCATGAGGGCCAGGAGGTCCTGGAATTGCCCGGGGGAGACACCATACCGCTCCTGAACCTCGGCTGGGCCCCAGGTCTTCTCCTTCATCGTGTCCCGGACGACGATCCGCTCGGCCACGACCTGCAGCAGGTCCTTGTCGCCCGAAACCAGCGTCACCCGGTACCCCTCCGCGGCGGCCCGGACGGCCACGGTCCCCAGGATGTCATCCGCCTCCTCGGCCGGGATCATAAGGATCGGGACACGCATGGCCTCCAGGACCCGGTGGACAGCAGGGATCTGCTGGGCCATGGCCTCGGGCATCGCGGGCCGCTGGGCCTTGTACTCGGTGAACTCGCGGTGGCGGGTCGTCGGGCCCGGCCCATCGAAGGCCACTGCCAGGGCGTCCGGCTCCTCCTCGCGGAGGAGCTTCAGCAGCATGCTGGTGAACCCCAGGACCGCATGGGTGGGGGTGCCCTTGGAGTTGCTCAGGGGCGGCAGGGCAAAGAAAGCGCGGTACAGGGACGCGCTCCCGTCCACAAGGATCAGGTGCGGCGTGTTTGCCATGGAGCCCTTTCGGTCAATGTAAAACCGACAACCGACAACCGACCTAAATGTAAAACCGACAACGGACAACCGGTCATTTCCGTTCATAGGCCGGTCGTCGGTTGTCAGTTTGACATTTGAAATTGCCCTATGGGCTGACCGGTTTTCAGTCGTCGGTTTTCCATTTGAAAATGCCAGCGGCCGGTTGTCAGTTGTCGGTTTCTCATTTGAAATTGCCACTCAGCGTGGCACCGGCAGGCGGACGCGCACGGTGGTTCCCTGCCCCCGGCCGCTGTCCACGACGAGCTCTGCCCCGTGCGCATCCAGGATCGAGCGGGCCACGGCCAGGCCCAGCCCCAGGCCGCCGGCCACCCGGGTCATGCTCATATCGCCCTGCGTGAATGGCTCCAGGAGGCGCGGGATCCGTTCGGCCGGAATCTCGCCGTGGGTGTTGGTGATGGTCACCTCCAGCGACCGGCGATCCCCCCGGGCCCGCACCAGGACCGCGCCGTCGGCTTCGTTGAACTTGATCGCGTTCTCCACGAGGTTGAAGAAGACGAGGCGGAGGCGGTCCGCGTCCGCCAGGACCGTCGGCAGGCTCGGGGCGATCTCCACCTGATACCGCACTCTCCGCTCCGCACAGTCGGGCGCCAGTTCTCCTTCGATGTCTCGGAGCAGGTCCGCCAGGCTGACCGGCACGCGCTGCCGGGTCGCCTGGCCGCGGTTTTCCTCCACGAAGACCAGGAGGTTGGAGATCAGCCGGCCCAGGCGCACGGCGCTGTTCCGGACGGCCGACAGGCTCTCTTGTTGCCTGCCCGTGAGCTGGCCGAAGTCGTTTCCCAGCAGCAGATCCAGCCAGCCGTGCATGACGGTGAGGGGGGTGCGAAACTCGTGGGTGATGGCCGAGAGGAGATTGGACTTGATCTGGTCAATCTCCTGCAGGCGGCGGTTGATCCCGTTGAGCTGGACGTTTTCCTGCGTCAGCCGCTGCTGCTCCAGGGCGCGCCCCACGGTGTGGAAGATCTCGACCAGGGTAAAGGGCTTGACGATATAGTCGGAGGCTCCGCCCTTGAGCGCCCGCACCGCGGATTCCACCGTGGCGCCGCCGGTCATGAGGATGACCACCATGGAGGGGAAACGCTGCCGGACCCGCTCCATCAGGGCGATGCCGTCAAGGTCGGGCAGCAGCAAGTCGGTGAGGAGGACATCCAAGGCAGCCCCCTCCAGGAGGCGCAGGGCCTCTGTCGCCGATCCCGCCCCAACCGCCCGGTAGCCCTCGATGGCAAAGGCCTTGACCAGCGAGGTCTGGAGCCCGAGCTCGTCGTCCACGATGAGGATACTGGCCATGGAAACCCCGTCAGTCGCCCCGGAAGATCGCAGGAGGTCTGCCTCTGTCAGGGAGAAGCACCCGCACTGGTTCCCCCGCCCGGTGGTGGCGCCTGCCAGTCGCCCAGACTCGCCTGGATGATCCCCAGGGCCGTCAGCGCCGCGGTCTCGACTCGCAGGATCCGGGGACCCAGCCAGGCGAGACGGGCGCCGTGCGACCGCAGCCGTTCGACCTCGGCCGGGCTGAGACCCCCCTCCCCCCCGACGAGAAGGGTGATGGTGGAGCTGCCCCGCAGTTCCCCGCACACGGCCAAGAGCGGCCGGTTCCCCTCACCGGCGTCACAGGCCACAAGCGGCGTGCTGGGGGGATGGCTCAGCAGGAACTCCTCCAGCCGCCGGGCGGGCTCGATCGCCGGCAACTCCCTCCGTCCGCACTGCTCCGCCGCCTCCCGGACGATCCGCAGCCAGCGGGGCGCCCGGCCGGTGGCCACGATGAGGTCCATGGCCGCCCCCCGGGGGATCACCTGGGCCAGCGTGATGGCGAGGTCGGGCCCGGGCATCCGCCGCGCCTCGCGAAGAATGCGGGCAGTCGCGCGCCGGGGCGTGGTCGTCGCCAGGGCGGCCACGACCTCCCGGCCGCTCCCATCGAAGACCGACACCTCGTCCCCCGGGCGGAGTCGGAGGACCTGCGTCATTTGGTGCGCCTGGGCCGCTGCAAACTCCACCCACCCGTCGCGGATGCGCTCGGCCGGGACGTAAAACCTCCGGTGATGGATCCGCGAATCGCTCACCCGCGGCGCCCGATCAATGGAACACTGACAACCGGCCCCTTCCAATTGAGAACTGACAACTGACAACCGGCCACCTATCTGCGTTGACCGGTTGTCGGTTGTCGGTTTTCCATTTGAAATTCCAGCTGACCGGTTGTCGGTTGTCGGTTTTCCATTTGAAATTCCAGCTGACCGGTTGTCGGTTGTCAGTTTGAAATTTGAAATTGGGAGGTATCAGCCAAATAGGGCCTTCACCTTCTCCCAGAATCCCTGCACCAGCGGGCTGCCCGCGCCGTTTTCCAGCCGGGCATACTGCTCCAGGAGGTCCCGTTGCTTGGCCGTGAGGTGCGTGGGCACCTCCACGAAGATCCGGGCGACGAGATCGCCCCGCCCGTACCCCCGGACGTTCGGCAGCCCCTTGCCCTTGATCCGGAACTCCGCCCCGGTCTGGCTGCCCGGGGGAATCTTGAGCACGGCCCGCCCGGAGATCGTGGGAATCTCCATCTGGGCCCCCAGCGCCGCCTGGGTGAAGCTGATGGGAATCTCGCAATACAGATCGTCGCCCTGGCGGAGGAATATGGGATGCTCCTGGACGGTGATGACCACGTACAGGTCGCCCGGCGGGCCGCCGCGGACGCCCGCCTCCCCCTCCCCCGCCAGCTTGAGACGCGTCCCCGTCTCCACGCCGGCGGGGATCTTGACCGTCAGGGTCCGCTCTGCCTTGATCTGGCCTAGCCCCCGGCAGGTGCCGCAGGGATGCTCGACGACCCGGCCCTCGCCCCGACACTGGCCGCAGGTCTGGCTGACCGTGAGGAAGCCCTGAGAGAATCGGACGTGGCCCGTGCCCCGGCAGGCCCGGCACACGATCGGCTGCGAGCCCGGCTTGGCCCCGCCGCCGCGGCAGGTGTGGCAGGTCTCCAGCCGCGGGATGACGATCTCCTTCTCGACCCCGGTGGCCGCTTCTTCGAAGCGGATCTCCAGGTTATAGCGGAGGTCTGCCCCCCGCTGCGCCCCTCGGGTGGATCGACCCGTCCGGCCGCTGAAGAATCCCTCGAAGATGTCGTCGAAGATACTGCCGAATCCCGACTCGAAGCCCCCGAAGCCCTCGACCCCCCGCCCGGGTTCCGTGGTGCCGAAGCGGTCGTAGGTCTGCCGCTTCTCGGGGGTGCTCAGGACCTCGTATGCCTCGCTGATCTCCTTGAAACGCTCTTCGGCGGACCGATCGCCGGCGTTCTTGTCGGGATGGTGCTGGTGAGCCAGCTTGCGGTAGGCCTTCTTGATCTCCTCGGGACTGGCGTCGCGATCTATCCCCAGAATCTCGTAGAAATCACGCTTCCCGCTCACGCCTGGGCGCCCCCGCCGCCCGCGCCATCTCCGGAGACGGATGAGACGGCGCGCGAGACCTTCACCATGGCCGGACGAAGGACCCGACCCTCGATGAGGTACCCTTTCTGGATCTCCTCGACCACGAGGTTGGCATCCTGGTCCCCTGCCCGCCGCTCCGCTCCGGCAGGCGGGGAGGATTCAACCTGGGCAACCGCCTGGTGGTACCCGGGATCAAAGGGCTGACCCAGGGCCTCCATCGGCTTGACCCCAGCCTTTTCCAGCACGGACCGGAAGAGGCGGGCGATCATTTCGAGCCCCTCGAGGAGCGGTGTCGAACCGGCCTCCGCCCGTGCCGAGGCCAGGGCCCGCTCCAGATTGTCCAGGATGGGCAGAAACTCCAGGATCAATCCCTCGTGCGCGAACTTCAGGAATTCTGCCTTCTCGCGGACCATCCGCTTCTTGTAGTTCTCGAATTCCGCATGCAGGCGCAGCAGGCGGCCCTGTAACCGCTCTGCCTCCTGGGTCTTGGCTGCCAGGGCCTCCCGTAAGGCCTCGGGAGATTCCGGGGGGGCCTCCGCCTGCGGGGCCGCCTCGGACGCGCCGCTGGCAGCCGGTGCCTCGGGAGAAGTCGAGACAGGAATGTCTTGTGGTTCCATGGCTCCAGACAGACAGAACGGGAGGGCACGGTGAACCCTCCCGCTCGGGAATGGGTGTGTGTGGCTTAGTGCTTGATTTCATAAATCCGTATCAGGTTTCCCCTGATACGGATCGTCCTTTGCCAAGGGCGTTTCGTGTAGGGTTGGCTCGCGCCAAACCTACACGAACTCATGAAATCAAGCACTTAGGCCGCCCGCTCCGTGAGGGCGCGACTCAGGAGCTTGGCCGTGGTCTCCACCACGGCCAGCGCCCGACCGTAGTCCATGCGGGTTGGCCCCAGGACCCCGAGGACGCCCAGCACCCGGTCCCGCCTGCGATAGGGCGCGGCGATCACGCTCAACCCCTGGATATCGCGCACGGGGATCTCGCTGCCGATGAAGATCTTGAAGTCTTCGTCCGTCAGGCAGTCGTTCAGAATCTTCACCAGCTTGGACTTTTCCTCGAAGGCCGAGAACAGCGCCTTCATCGTGGCGATATCGGCAAATTCTGGCTGATCGGCGATATGGGCCGCGCCAGCCACGTAGACATCCGCCTCCGTCTCGGCCTCCAAGGCCTTGGCCCCCAACCGGAGGGCCCGCGCCAGCAGGCGGTCGTACTGGGCTTTTTCCTCGGCCATCTGGGCCACCAGGAGGTCCCGCACCTCCCGCAGCGTGTGCCCCTGCAGGAGGCCGGTCAGGTATCGGGCGATGCGGTCCAGCTCCTCCTGCGCCATCACCTCGTCCACACTGACGACCTTGTGGTGGACCAGGTCCGTGTCCGTCAGCAGGATGACCAGGACCTGATCCCGGGCGAGGGAGACGAACTCCACGCGCCGGAACTGGCTCTCGTGGAGGCAAGGCGCCAGGACCACGGCCACATAGGGGGACAGGGCCGACAGCAGCTTCCCGGTCTCCCGCAGCATCTCCGCTATCTCGCCCGTGGACGGGGCCACCTGCTGTTCGATCCGCTCCACCTCGGCACGGCTCAACTGGGGACGGTCCATCAGCCTATCCACATAGAGGCGATACCCCCGGTCCGTCGGGATGCGCCCCGCAGAGGTGTGCGGCTGGGCCACGTAGCCCAGCTCCTCCAGGTCGGCCATGGTGCTGCGGATGGTCGCCGGGCTCAGGGCGAACCCGTACTTGCGGGAGATGATCCGGGATCCCACCGGTTCCGCCGTGCGGATGTAATCCAGGACGATGGCTCGAAGCACCCCCTGATGTCGGGCATTCAACATGCGGGTCACCTCGCCACGTTGGCACTCGTATATCGAGAGTGCCAATTCGAGTTGACTATAGACAAGGCCCCGGAAGTTGTCAAGGGGGGCGACACCCCTGTGTGGCAGTCAAATAATTCTGTCAGGTCGTCCCCCGGGAGGAACCCGGCCCTCTCATTGATCATGTGTCATGTCATTGGACCAGGGTACCGAGGCGAGTCCATCGGATGATCGAGGGGTGCGTCACCACGTACACCACGCCCTGCGGGATCGAGGCATATGGAATGTCCTCGCTCCGGATGGAGAAGTAGACGATGAAGGCCTTCCCCTTGATCTTCTGGATGTCCAGAAACCCCCAGACCCGGCTGTCCATGCTATGATCCCGGTTGTCCCCCATCATGAAGAGTTTGCCGGGTGGGATGACGAGGGGACCCAGGCGGTCCCGGTCGCCGGCCCGCGCGAAGGGGCCGTCCGCGTAGACCGCGTACGGCTCGCTGAGGGGAACCCCGTTGATCAGGACCTGCCTCCCGCGGATTTCCAGTGTCTCCCCCGGGAGCCCGATGACGCGCTTGATGAAGTCCCGTGTCTCGTCCTGCGGGAACTTGAAGACGATGATGTCGCCCCGCTTGAGGGAGGCGAAGGAATAGATGAACTTGTTCACCAGGATATGATCGCCGATCTGCAACGTCGGCAGCATGGAACCCGAGGGGATCTTGAAGGCCTGGACCACGAAGCTCCGGATCACCAGGGCCAGCAGGACCGCGATGATCAGGGCCTCGGCGTACTCCCGGAGGACCGACTTCTGCCCGGGAGCGGGCGCCGCCTTGCGCCCCTTCGTCTCCTCCTCCGTCACCGTTCCTCTCCGCACGCTCGCCCTCGCTGCTTCAGAGGCAATGCAAAACTGACAACCGACAACTGACCACGTCCAATTGAAAACTGACAACGGACAACTGAAAACCGGCCAACTTCGGCAGATGACCGGTTGTCGGTTGTCGGTTTGAAATTTGAAATTGGCCTCGGTTCATTGGTCGGTTGTCGGTTTTCCATTTGAAATTGAGGTTCAGTCCTCCCCAATCCGCAACATCGCCATAAACGCCTCCTGGGGGATCTCCACGCGGCCGACCTGCTTCATGCGGCGCTTGCCCTCCGCCTGCTTCTCCAGGAGTTTTCGCTTCCGCGTGATGTCGCCCCCGTAGCACTTGGCCGTCACGGCCTTCCGCAACGGCGGGATCCGTTCCCGCGCGATCACCCGGCTGCCGATGGCGGCTTGGATCACCACCTCGAACAGTTGCCGCGGGATGCGTTCCCGCATCTTCTCCACCAGGATGCGGCCGCGCGAAGCCGCCTGGTCCCGATGCATGATCCAGGACAGGGCGTCCACCGGCTCGCCGTTCACCAGGACGTCCAGCTTGACCAGGGTGCTTTCCCGGTACTCCAGGAAGTCGTAATCCAGAGAGGCATACCCCCGGCTCACGGATTTCAGCCGGTCGTAGAAGTCCAGGACGATTTCGTTCAGCGGCAGCTCGTAGGCGATGAGGACGCGGGAGTCCTGCAGGTATTCGATTCCCCGATGCACGCCGCGCTTCTCCTGGCAAAGGGCCAGGATGCCCCCCAGGTATTCCGGCGGCGTCAGGATGGAGGCAGTGATGTAGGGCTCCTCGAACCTGGCGATGTCCTGCAGGGGAGGAAGCCTGCTGGGATTGTCCACCTCGACAACCGTTCCATCGTTCCGGGTCACCCGGTAGACAACCGTGGGCGCCGTGGTCAGGAGGGTCAGGTTGAATTCCCGCTCCAGCCGTTCCTGGCTGATCTCCAGGTGCAGGAGCCCCAGGAAGCCGCAACGGAATCCGAAGCCCAGGGCCAGAGAGGTTTCGGGTTCGAAGGAGAAGGAGGTGTCATTCAGTTGCAGCTTTTCCAGCGCGGTCTTGAGGGTAAGGTAGTCCCCGCTCTCCACCGGATAGAGCCCGGCGAAGACCATGGGCCGCACCTCGCGGAAGCCGGGAAGCGGCCGCTCCGTTGGCCGGTCCGCCGCGGTGATGGTGTCCCCCACGCGGCCCTGGCGGACGTCCCGGATCCCCGCGATGAGATAGCCGACCTCGCCCGCGCGGAGCTGGTCGGCCATCCGCATGTGGGGCGCGAAGACGCCCACCCGGCTCACCTCGAACGTCGCCCCCGCGGACATGAACTGGATCCGCATCCCCGGGACGATCTGCCCATCGTAGAGGCGGACATAGGCGATCACACCCTGATAGCTGTCGAACCAGGAGTCGAAGACCAGGGCCTTGAGGGGCGCCGCAGCCGATCCCGTGGGCGGGGGGATCCGGTGCACGATGGCCTCCAGGACCTCCGGCGTCCCCCAGCCGTGCTTGGCGCTGGCCAGGATCGCGTCGGCGGCATCCAGCGCCAGGAGATCTTCGAGCTGGGCCTTCACCCGGTCCACGTCGGCGTTGGGGAGGTCAATCTTGTTGATGACCGGCAGGATGGCCAGGTTGTTCCGCATGGCGAGGTGCACGTTGGCCAGGGTCTGGGCCTCCACCCCCTGGACCGCATCCACGACCAGCACGGCGCCCTCGCAGGCCGACAGGCTCCGGGAGACCTCGGAGGCGAAGTCCACGTGGCCCGGCGTGTCAATCAGGTTCAGCAGGTACTCCCGTCCGTCCTTGCCCCGATAGGTCAGGCGGACCGCCTTGGCCTTGATGGTGATGCCCCGCTCCCGCTCCAGGTCCATGCTGTCCAGGACCTGCTCGGCCATCTGGCGCGGCGCCAGGGCTCCGGTCGCCTCCAGCAGCCGGTCGGCCAGGGTGGACTTGCCATGGTCAATGTGGGCGATGATGCAGAAGTTGCGGATGTGATCCATGACTCAATGCAAAACCGACAACCGACAATTTAAAACCGGCCATTGCCTTTCATTGGCCGGTTGTCGGTCGTCCGTTTTCAATTTGAAATTGCGCCGGGGGCGGATCACCAGTCGCGCTCGCGAACGAAGTCCACCAGGCGGTGCAGGGCCCGGGAGGCCGGCGACCCGGGCACGACCGTGAGCTGCGCGCGGGCCCGGGCCAGGTACTCGTCCACCAGGCGCATCGTGGCCGGGACGGCCTCGTACCGCTCCACCAGGCGGCGGAGAAGGGCAAGGTCGTCGTCACCCACCTGCTCCTGGGCGGCCAACCCTTCCAGCGCGGCCCGATCCGCGACGGACGCGGTGCGCATGAGGTGGATCAACGGATACGTGATCTTCCCCTCCCGGAAATCGCTGCCAACGGGCTTCCCCAGCCGCTCCTCGCAAGCGGTGTAATCG
>JACQXP010000214.1 GCA_016208645.1 Candidatus Methylomirabilota bacterium
AACCGGTTCGTCGTAGATGAAGTTGAAGACGATCAGGACGAGCTTCATGGCGGTCCCCCCCGTGGTTCACTATTCGATATTCCCTGTTCGATATTCGACATTCGCCTTGGCGACACGCATGGCATCACGCCTCCCCATGGCCGGTGGCTTCCGCCCCTAACGGGAGACGGAGGTGGGGATGTGGGTCGAATGCATGTTCGACAGGCTGCGGGGTGAAGCCGGAAACGACCTACCCCGGAGAATTCACGGGTCCGCTCGTGAATAATGCGGGTTAACCGCCAGGCGCGGTACCCCCGGCCGGTGGGCTGAGCGGCGCCTCGGCCGCTCCGAAGGAGTCGGGGGTCCCGCGGACAGGCGGACGCGTGACGCGGGAGGGAATCCAACGCAGCCGCTCCCAGAACCAGTCGGGCAGCCGGCTCAGCTTCCCGACCCGGAGGGACTGCAGGTCATCGAAGTAGGTGTACAGCACGGGGGTGACCAGGAGGGTAAGCAGCAGGCAGAGGGTCTGGCCGCCGACCACCACGGTGGCCATGGTCGCGCGCGAGGCGGAGCCGTCCCCCTTCCCCAGCGCGATGGGGAGCATGCCGGCGATGATGGACAGGGTCGTCATCAGGATCGGGCGCAGCCTCGCATGGTCCGCCTTGATGATGGCGTCGAAGCGGGCCAGGCCCCGCTCCCGCAGGACGTTGGTGTAATCCACCTGCAGGATCGCGTTCTTCTTCACCACCCCGAAGAGCATGAGGATCCCGATGGCGCTGAAGATGTTCATGGTCTTGCCCACCACCAGGAGGGAGATGAGCCCGAAGGGCAGCGACAAAGGCAGGGAGGCCATGATGGTGAGGGGGTGGACGAAGCTCTCGAACTGCGCCGCCAGCACCATGTAGATGAAGATGAGGCTCAGCCCCAGGGCGATCAGGAAGTTGAATCTCGCCTCGGCGAGGATCTGGGCCCGGCCCAGGTACTTGGTCGTGTACCCGGGCGGCAACTTCACGGCCGCCACCTTGGGGGCCATCTGCTTCACCGCCTCGCCGATGGGCAGCCGGGGGTCCAGGTTGGAAATGATCCCCACCTGGCGTTCCCGGTCCAGCCGGTCGATCTGGTTGGGACCCTTCTCCTCCGAGAGGCGGACCACGTTGTTCAGCTTCACCAGGCCCAGCTTCGCGCTGGGCACGTACAGGTCGCTGATCACCTCGGCGTTCTTCCGGAAATCCTCTTGCAGCCGCAGCCGCACGACGTACTGGTCGTCGGCCTCCTTGAACTTGGTGACCTCTTCCCCGCCGACCATCGTGCGCAGGCTGCCGGCGATGGCGTCCACGCCCACGCCCACCACGGCCGCCTTGTCCCGGTCAATGTGGACCCGGATCTCCGGCTTGCGCCGGGCCAGGGTGGTATCCACGTCCACCAGGCCGGGCACCGTCCGCGCCTGGGCGGCCAGGTCCTGGGAGTAGCGGTCCAGCGCCTCCAGGTCCGGCCCCCGCAGGATGAGCTGGAACGGGTGCCGGCGCGCGCCGGTCTGTCCGGTGGCGAAGAGGTTCTGGACGCTGACCGTGAGGTCCGGGTATCTGGCCATGATCTTGCGGGCCTCTCGCATCACGTCCTGCTGCGAGAAGTCCCGCTCGCGGAGCGGGGGCAACCCAACGAGCGTGCGCAGGCCCAGGTGCTGGGCCAGGCGGCCGAACTCGGTCCCCTCCCGCAGGGGGGTGAGGCCCACGTACAGGCTGGCGTCGGTCACCGCGGCCTGCTCGCCAACGCCGACGGTGGTGAACATGGCCTGAACGCCCTTGAGTTTCCCGATCTCCCCCTCGACCTGGCGCAGGATACGATCCGTCCGCTCCAGGGAGGACCCCTCGGGCGCCTGGATGAAGATCTCGAACTCGCTCTGGTCATCGTCCACAAAGCTCTCTTCACCGACGTACCGGTAGAGCCAGAATGTGGACGCCGCCGTCAGGACCGCCAGCCCCAGGACCACGGGGCGGTGGCCCAGGGAAAAACGGAGGAGCCGGTCGTACCCCCGCTCGAGGATCCGGAAGAAGCGGCTCTCCTTGGAGCGGTGATGCGCCCCGTTCACCTCGGGAACCTTGAGGAAGCGGGAGCAGAGCATGGGGGTGAGGGTGAAAGCCACCAGGAGCGACACCAGGATGGCAGAGGCCGCGGTGATGCCGAAGCTGAAGAACAGGCGGCCGATGCGCCCCTGCATGAAGGCCACGGGGACGAAGATGACCACCAGGGAGAGCGTGGTGGCCATGACGGCCAGACCGATCTCCCGGGTGGCCTCCACCGCCGCCTCCATCGGGGACCGCCCCTCCTCCTCGATGTAGCGGTAGATATTCTCCAGCACGACCAGGGCGTCGTCGATCACGATGCCCGTGGAGAGGCTGAGCCCCAGCATGGTCATGTTGTTCAGGGTGAAGTCCAGGGCCCGCATGATGGTGAAGGTGGCGATGATGGAGGTCGGAATCGAAATGGCGGCGATGATGGCGGAGCGCAGGTTCCGGATGAACAGGAACACCACGGCCGCGGCCAGGAAGCCGCCCAGGATCATGTGGGTCTGGACCTCCTCGAACGATCGCCGGATGAAGCGGGACTGGTCCCGGACGGTCTGCACCTTGTAATCGGGCGGGAGCGTCCTGGCGATCTGGGCCAGGCGCCCTTTGACCATGTCCACCACCTTGACCGTGTTGGTGCCCGACTGCTTGCGCACGAGCAGGGAGACCGCGTTCTCGCCGTTGAAGCGCGAGATCGTCCGCGCCTCCTCGGTCCCGTCCACCACGCCGCCCAGGTCCCGGATGCGAATGGGGGTGCCGGTCTTGGTCGAAACGATGATGTCGCCGAACGCCTCGGCCTGCGGGACGCGGGCCATGGTGCGCAGAACCTTCTCGCTGTCCCCGAAGCTGACGCGGCCGCCCGGGATCTCCAGGTTCTGCCGGGTGATGGCCTGCTTGGCCTGCTCAATGCTCACGCCATAGGCCGCCAGCCTCCGCGGGTCCAGCGTCACCTGGATCTCCCGCTTCCGGTCGCCGACGAAGGTGATGCTGCCCACCCCGCTGATGGTCTCCAGCGGCTGCTTGATCTTTTTATCCACGAACTCGGTGATCTCGCGCTGGTCGCGGCGGGCGGAGACCACGATGGCCAGGATGGGGGCGGAGTCCGGGTCGAACTTCTCCACGATGGGCGGATCGGTGTCCATGGGGAACTTGGCCAGGATGGTGGAGATCTTGTCCCGCACGTCCTGGGCGGCGACGTCCGAGTCCCTTTCCAGCGCGAAGACCGCGACCACCCGCGAGTTGCCCTCGCTGGTGCTGGAGCGCAGCTCCTCCAGGCCGTTGATGGTGTTGACCACTTCCTCGATCGGCTTGGTGACCTGGGTCTCCATCTCCTCGGGGCTGGCGCCGGCGAGCTTGGTCGTGATGGTGACGGTAGGGCGATCAATCTTGGGGAGGAGATCCAGGCCGAGGCGCTCGTAGGAGAACCAGCCCATCACGACCAGGGCCATGACGAGCATGGTGGTGAAGACCGGTCGCTTGACGCAGAGTTCGGCGAGAAACATGGGCGGAGTCTAGGTGGGGACCCGACGGAAATCAAGCGAATTGCACACGCTGCTGATTGTCCCAGGGGTTGAGCGGCCGCTACGGTAAGAGGTCGGCGACTGTAATCGGTGTGGCCGACACGGAGAGGGGCACGACCGAGGCGGACGCATCCAGACGCTCTGAGGAACGGTAGCCGTAACCCAGCGGGTGATCCGGGATCGGCGCAGGATCTCGGTAGACTTCGAGGACCCGTTCAAGCAAGTTGAGGATCCAGTATTCCGGGATGCCTGCCCTGGCGTACAGGCCGGGCTTCTGCTGGCGCTCAAGATGCAACGTGACGTCCGATACCGCGACCACGAGCACGGCGGTTGTCGGATGCGCGTCCCGGTAATCCCGGGCCGATCCGCGGACATCGGCCACGTCCGGTTCAGGCTCAGAAAGTGGCCCAAGAGCTAACGGACCTTGCACCCGGATCACGTATCCCCTTCCAAAAG
>JACQXP010000215.1 GCA_016208645.1 Candidatus Methylomirabilota bacterium
GACCCGACACGGTTGGTCGCCGCGCAGTAGGCGGACATCGAAAGGTACAGATAGGCGGAGCTGATATCAGCATTGATCTGCTGGTTGATCGCGTCTTGAATCGCTTTGCTGAGCATGGTGGCCTCTCTCCTCTCCTTGTCGCGCGTCGTCTTGTTCTTGCCCGGCATGGGTCACCCCCTCCCGGCTTCTTCCGGCATCGTCAACCATTCTCGGCTACTGATCCCGCTCACCCACCGGTTCCCTCGATGACTGGGAGGGATGTGCCAGCAGGAGCATGTGTCCTCGGTCGGGTATTGACCGGCCGGGCCATTATGGCCCAACGGGGAATCCACGGCAAGCCGGCAAGATCCCGGGGCCAATGATCGAACAAGTCAGGCCATTCATCGGGCTCGGAGGATTGCCATTGGCCGAAGAAGCGTCTCGTGTGCTATGTTTTCGGTTGTCGCGCCGGTGCTGCCGCGGCTCCTAGCGCCGACGGAGATTCTGCCAGTTTGACCGCCAGGGGGCCGGCCAGGACGTCAAGCCACGGGAGGAAAAAGATGCCGACCCAGACCGACTTGCTGATTCACCCGAACCCCCTTGGACCGGATGAGGTGGGAGAGATCACCTCCGTCAATCCCAGCCGCGCCGGCTGGCAATACATCAGCTTCGGCGTCCGGAGCTTCCGGGCGGGAGACCGCCTCTCGGGGGAGACGGGGGACAACGAGACCGCCCTGGTCACGCTGGGCGGGCGGTGCGACGTGGAATCCACGGCCGGGAACTGGAAGGGCCTGGGAAAGCGCACGCACGTATTCGACGGCCTGCCCTATGCCCTGTACCTGCCGCGGCGGACGGCCTATGCGGTGCGGGCCACGACGTCCCTCGAGGTCGCCTTGTGCAGCACCCGGGCGGAGCGGGATTTCCCCGCCCGCCTCATTCAGCCCCAGGACGTCGAGGTGGAGATCCGGGGCGGGAAGAACGTCACGCGCCAGATCTCCCACGTCGTGAAGCCCGAATTCCCGGCCCACCGCCTGCTGGTCTGCGAGGTCTACACCCCCAGCGGCAACTGGTCCAGCTACCCGCCCCACAAGCACGACCAGGCGAACCCGCCCCACGAGGTGAAACTCGAGGAGATCTACTACTACAAGATCAGCCACCCCGAGGGCTTCGCCATCCAGCGCCTCTATACGAAGGACGGCCGGGTGGACGAGACCCTGACGGTCCGCACCAACGACCTGGTCCTGGTTCGCGAGGGCTACCACCCGGTGGTCGCCGGCCCCGGGTACCACTGCTACTACCTCAACGTCCTGGCCGGGGACATCCGGAGCATGCAGGCCGCCGACGATCCCACCTACGCCTGGGTCCGCCAGACCTGGGCGCCCCGGGAGACCGATTCTCCGCTGTATGGCATGATCGGGGGCAAGGGATAGATGGCAATGGCATCCAACGTTGCCGGCGAATTCCCGTCGTTCCACGACCCATATTGGACAGTCGGAGACTATGTCCGCTTCGCGGACCACCCCTCGGCGGACGTCCGCCTGTGGGCCTTGGAGCGGCTGGAGGAACTCGGGCTCGAGATCCCCGACGAGACCCTGCGCCGGCGACTCGACGATCCCGAGGAGTCTGTGGCCCTCCTGGCGGCCGTCCTGGCTGGCCGCCTCGAGATGGCGAGCCTCACCGATGCCTTGCTGGCCCGCCTGGAGCGAGCCGAGGATGCCGCCGGCGCCGCCTGCGCGGAGAGCCTCGCACGCCTGGGGGATCCGCGGGTCCTGGAACTGATCCGACGACGCAAGCACCTTCCCGTGGAAGACCGGAACCCCAGGGTGTGGCTGGCCCTCTCCATGCGGAAAGACCCGGAGGCGGCAGAAATCCTCCGGGAGGCCTTCGAGCGGTTTTCCTCCCACGGCCGGGGCGACATCGCCTCCATCCTGGCCAGGTCGCTGATGATCGCCGATACGGGACCAGGCATCTCGCTGGTGGTAGAGCGGTGGGCGCGCGAAGCGAAGGACACTCTGGCCGACGCGCTCCTCCACGGCCTGCTGCTCCTGTGCGGGTTTCCCGAGGGGGCGGAGGCGTTACGGGACGCTCTGGAGCACGACCAGGAGCCGCCGGACGTCTCCCTCCCGGAGGAGGTCCTGGATGGCCTCGCCGATCTGTTGCCGCTCGGCCCCCTCAGGGACATCCGCAAGTCCTGCCGCAAGGGGAAGTGGGGCCGGGCCATGGAGGGCCTCATCCCGTTGGCGGAGCCACTGGCCTCCCGCGCGCCCGACAGTAGTGAGGCGGCCCTGTCATTGCTTCTCATCCGCGCGCTGGCGGAGCGAGGGGAGGCCATCCATCGTGTCGAAGAGAAGCTGCGGGATGCCGTCGGGCTGCTTCTCCTGGCGCTGGATCAGATCGCCGGCGCCGTGCGAGTGGCCGGCCTCACCCTCCCGGAGACCCTGGACGGGCAGCTCCGCTGGCTCCTGAGCGACGCCGCCCTTCCCCATCCGGAGGCGCAGGCCGCGGTGGTGGACCGACTCATCGGGGCGGGGCCGACCGAGTCCTGGAAGCGGCTGTGTGTCGAGACCCTCGAACGGCGAGCCACGCAGGCGCCCATGGCCGCCAGCCTCCTCGGGGCCTGGCGGTCGGAGGGGGCGATCCCATCTCTCGTGGGCGCGCTGGGCGCAGGAGAGGACCCTGAGCTGCCCGCCGCAGCCGAAGAGGCCCTGGTGAATGTCGGGGAGCCCGCAATGCATGCCGTCTTGCAGGCGCTCGCCTCGGCAGAGGATCCGGGCGTGCTCGAGGGATGTCTCGACGTGTGCGTCCGCCTCCCGTCACACCGGACCGTGGCGGCGATCGGCCGGCGTTTCGAGGACCTGTTCACCCTGGTTCCCGAAGCGCTCCTGCATTCGGTGGACCGGATCGGCGCCCGGGACTTCGTGGAGCCCCTGCGCGCCGAAGTCCGGGAAGGCGAGCTGCAGGCCGAGGATACGTTCGTCTTCCTGTGCGATCTTCATGGCGTCGCCGATCCCCGCCTGTCCGCCATCCGCCAGCGCCAGCGGAGGGAGGCATCCCGCGCGGCCGAGAGCGGCCAGGACCTGTCCCTCGTCCCCGAGGAGCACATTGACCTCGCCCTGCTATGCAACGGCTGCCGCCGGACGTACACCTATCCCGTCCAGGCGGTGTATGTGGATCCCGATCCCCCCAAAGACGACCGAATCGAGCCCTTCATCAAGGATCGCATCCGCTGCAAGGGCTGCGGCCGCGAAGACGATTACGCCGTGACCCCTACGGCGCAGCTCGCGCTCATGGCGCGGCTCCTCATGCTCACGGCCCGGATGGAGAAGGAAGGCCCCGAGGTCGGCACCGAGGGACCCCTGTTCCTCATGCGGCTGGGGTTGACCGACGGGCGGCGCATGAACCCGCGCGAGGCCCGGCGCCATTACGAGGCGCGGCTCGCCGAGCGCCCCGATGATCCTGGCCTCCAGATCGGCTATGGAAATGTCCTGCGATTCCTGGAGGAGACCGAGCGGGCCGAGGCGGC
>JACQXP010000237.1 GCA_016208645.1 Candidatus Methylomirabilota bacterium
CGCGTAGGGTCCCGTGACCTTGGCGAAGAGGACCGCCCCCTCGGCCAACTCGCCACCGTAGTAGGCGGTCATGTGCTCGGCGAAGGTGAAGTAGAACCAGAGGAGGCTCATGGTGAGGAGGAGGAGCGCAAGGCTGTTGAAGTGGACCGGCTTCAGGTAGTTCTCCAGGCGGTAGGCCCGGCGAACGGCGGCCATGGAGATGATCAGGGCCGCGATGCCCGAGAAGATCGCCCCGGTGACGAAGTAGGGACCGAAGATGGTGCTCTTCCACATGGGTTGCAGCGTCATGCTGAAGACCCAGGACACCACCGTGTGGACCGAGACGGCGATGGGGATCACCAGCACCGCCATCACGGCGATCCCCCGTTGCAGGCGCCGGTGCTGCCCGGGCGTGCCCCGCCACCCCAGGGCCAGGAAGGTGTAGAAGGTCCGGCGCCAGCCGGTGGCCCGGTCGCGCACCAGGGCGAGGTCCGGGATCAGCGGCAGGTACAGGTAGAGGGTGCTGCCCGTCAGGTAGGTGGTGATGCTGGTGACGTCCCAGAGGAGCGGCGACTGGAGCCGCCCGTACTGGAGGACGTAGAGGAGCCGGTCCGGCCGCCCCAGGTCCATGATGATGCTGCCGAGGCCGAAGAAGAGGACCAGCACGGTGATGGCCTCGGCCGCCCGGGTGATGGGGCGCCGCCACTCGGCCTTGCAGAGGCGCAGGATGGCCGAGATGAGAGTGCCCGCGTGGCTGATGCCGATGAAGAAGACGAAGTTGATAATGTAGATTCCCCATGCCACCGGCCGGTTCAGCCCGGTGACGCCGAGGCCGTAACGAAGCTGCAGGGTGTAGGCGTACATGCCCCACAGGGTCATGGCCAGGAGGGGGGCGGCGCCCAGCCAGAATCGGCGCGTCGTGCCGAGGACCGGGGCGAAGAGAACCGCGTCCTCTGGCTCTCGGTGGTGCGTGGGCCCCGCCATCTCATCCCTCCTTCAGGTAGAAGACCTTCGGGGCCGTCCCCAGGTCCTCCAGCATCCGGTAGGCCCGGGGCCCCCGGGCCAGGCGCGCGGCGTCGGTTCTTGGGTTGTCCAGGTCGCCGAAGACGAGGGCCTGCGCCGGGCAGGCTTGCACGCAGGCGGGCACGTAGTCCCCCTCCCCACGGACCTCGCGGCCCTCGGCCCGCGCCTCTTCGCGGGTGCGCTGGAACCGGTGACGGCAGAAGTCGCACGACTCGGCCACACCCGTCGGGCGCACGGCGATGTCCGGGTCGAGGGCCTCGTGCAGGTCGCCCGGCCAGCGGGGCGCGCGCCAGTTGAACTGGATGACGCCGTAGGGGCAGGCCTGGACGCAGAACCGGCACCCGATGCATCGGGCGAAGACCCGGTTGACGATCCCCTCGGGGCTCGTGCTCAAGGCCTGGACGGGGCACACCTTCACGCACGGGGGGTGGTCGCACTGCTGGCAGGGGCGGGGGATGAAGCGGGCCCGGACGTTCGGGTACTCCCCCTCCACCTCCGGGATCACCTCCATCCACAGCATGAGGCGGCTCCCGCGGGCCTGCTCGGGCGGGACCATGGGGACGTTGTTCTCCGCCTTGCAGGCCACGACGCAGGCCTGACAGCCGGTGCAGCGATCCAGATCAATCACCATCCCCCAGCGCGCCATCTGCATCTCCAAAATGATCAATATCGAATATCGAACAAGGAATATCGAATGACGAACGCAGGGGGAAGAGGCTCCGAGAACAACTCTCGTTCGAAATTCCTCATTCGCTGTTCGACATTCGATATTGCTTGAAGATGTGTCCTGTTTGCTTCCGGGTACGCCGGGTTAGGCTTTGGTTATTCGGACCCGGGTTGCAAACAGCGCGGGCGTTCCCGCCAGGCGATCCGCCTCGCCGCCGACGAGCCGATTCGGGTTGGCC
>JACQXP010000238.1 GCA_016208645.1 Candidatus Methylomirabilota bacterium
ACATATACTGTTAGGGAGCTACAAATCTTTCGATAACAGGTCGCCCCCCGCACGGGGGCGTGGATTGAAACCACGCGTGACACAAAAGAAAGAAACTATACAAAAGGTCGCCCCCCGCACGGGGGCGTGGATTGAAACTTACAAGGGGCGCATCCTCTATACAGGGGACGTTGGTCGCCCCCCGCACGGGGGCGTGGATTGAAACTCGAATCGTCAGGGCGACAGGCCAGACCACCTGGAGTCGCCCCCCGCGCGTACTGCGGGACGTACTGCGGGACGGGGACGTACTGAGGGACGTAGCGCGGTTATCGCGGTTATTTGGAGCGGACCTTCGATGTGTTGGTCTGCAAACGACCACAAGGCGAGGACACTTCAAGGGTCGACCGAGAAATGAACATCCTGACCCACAGCCACAGGATCTCCACGGCCTCAGAGCCGTGGCCCCATCGAGGCCGTGCTTGTTGAGCTGCTTCAGCATGTGGTAATCTCCGTTTCCACGGCCTCAGTGCTGTGGCTCCAATGAAGCGCACGGGCGGTCCCCTCTGTATCAACATGAGCGAGACACTTGCCCCCAAGGAGTTTCTTGGACCTCGTACGAGAGGGCCGGCTGTCACACGCCAAGGCCGCGGAGCTTCTGGAAATCAGCCTTGCGGAGTTTCTCACCTTCATGGCCCGACATCGGGTGTCTCCCTTCGTTTTTCCTGAGGGTGAGCTGGAACAGGAATTGGAGCGGGCGAAGTGAGGGCCGCCTGCAACTCCGGCCCACTGATCCATCTTGCTCGCGCTGGTCATTTCGACCTGCTTCAGCTTCCATTCAGGCGCGAACAGTCTGACCGCCGAACTGCCGTACAGCCGGACTGTCGCACGATTGTGTTTTCGGGCGTTTGCTTGACACTGCCCGGGCCCCTCCATATAATCGCGGCACTTTCCGCAGATTTCCGCCCCATCATCTGGAGGACGTGTGGACGAGGCGAATGCCTTCATCCGCGAGCGCCTGAAGAAACTGGAGGAACTCAGTCGCGACGGCATTGATCCCTATCCCAGTACCTTTCCCGTCACCCACCTGGCAGGCGACCTGACGGGCCGCTACGCCACCGCCGATGAGGCCGCGCTGGCGGCGGCCGAACCCGTGACACTGGGCGGGCGGGTCCTGTCCCTGCGCGAGCACGGCAAGGCGTCCTTCGCCCACGTCAAGGACCAGACCGGCAAGATTCAGATTTACGTGCGCCAGGACGGGGTGGGCGAATCGGCCTATCACCTGTTCCGGCGCGTAGACGTCGGCGACTTCCTGGGGGTGCAGGGACGGCTCTTCCGGACCAAGACGGGCGAGCTGACGATCCAGGTCGAGCATCTCACGCTTCTGGCCAAATCGCTCCGCCCCCTGCCCGACAAGTGGCACGGCCTCAGCGACGTGGAGGTCCGCTATCGCCAGCGCTACGTGGACCTGATCGCCAATCCGCCGGTGGCGGAACTGTTCCGGCGGCGGGCGCACGTCATCGCCGAGATCCGCCGCTTCTTCGATGGCCGCGGCTTCCTCGAGGTCGAGACGCCGATGATGCACCCCATCCCGGGGGGCGCCGCGGCCCGACCCTTTGTCACCCACCACAACGCCCTGGACCTCAGTCTCTACCTGCGCATCGCGCCGGAACTCCATCTCAAGCGGTGCGTGGTGGGCGGGCTGGAGCGGGTCTACGAGATCAACCGGAACTTCCGGAACGAGGGGCTGTCCACCCAACACAACCCCGAATTCACCATGCTGGAGTTCTACCAGGCCTACGCCGACTATCAGGATCTCATGGCCCTGACGGAGAAGCTGCTGCCCCAGGTCGTCCGGGCCGTCTGCGGCAGCGACACCATCACCTATCAGGGGCGCCAGGTCTCCTTTGCCGCGCCGTGGCCGCGCCTGTCCCTGGAAGAGGCCCTGGTGAAGCTGGGCGGCCTGAGCTCCCAGGAGGTCCAGAGCGAGGACGGCTTGCGGGCCGCCGCCGAGGGGCGAGGGATTCCGGTCAAGCCGACCTGGGGGTGGGGGAAGCTCTTGGTCGAGCTCTTCGAGGCCCGGGTGGAGGAGCAGCTCGTCCAGCCCACCTTCGTCACCGACTTCCCCGCGGAGCTGTCACCGCTGGCCAAGGCCCGGAGGGACGATCCCCGCTACGCGCAGCGCTTCGAGCTGTACGTGGCCGGCCTGGAGGTCGCCAACGCCTACACCGAGTTGAACGACCCCCGGGAGCAGCGACGCCGGCTGGAGGCCCAGGCCAAGGCGCGGGCCGCCGGCGATGAGGAAGCCCACTGCATGGACGAGGACTTCCTGCGGGCGCTGGAATACGGGCTGCCGCCCACGGCCGGCGAGGGGATCGGCATTGACCGCCTGGTCATGCTGCTCACCGATTCCCCTTCGATCCGCGACGTGATCCTGTTCCCGTTGCTCAGGCCGGAGGCCGCCGAGGGCGACTAGCCCTCGCATTTTCAAATGACGAACTGACAACCGACAACCGACCATCTCGAATCACCCGGCGGAAATGGCCGGTTGTCAGTTGTCGGTTGTCCGTTTTACATTGGTCCAGTTGGCGAGAGACCGACCGAAACGGGGTACCCTCGGAGATTAGCATTCGGATGGCTTGGTCTCTTCCCTACGAGGTGTTCATCAGCCTCCGCTATCTCAAGGCCAAGCGGCGGCAACGCTCCCTCTCCGTCATCACGTTCATCTCCATCGCCGGCGTGGCCGTGGGGGTCATGGCCCTCATCGTGGTGATGGCGGTGATGAGCGGGTTCGAATTCGACCTCCGCAACAAGATCCTGGGGACGAACGCCCACATCTGGGTCCTGCGCTACGGCGAGCGAGGGATCGAGGACCCGGCCGCCGCCCTGGCGGCCGTGCGGGAGGTGCGGGGCGTCAGGGCGGCCTCGCCCTTCACCTATAACGAGGTGCTGCTGACGGCTGCGGGGCGGACCGCGGGCACGGTCCTGCGGGGGATTGACCTGGCGTCGGCCGTCGAGGCGACCGACTTCCGCAAGACGCTCAAGAGCGCGAGCCCGGAGCTGATCGCCGCCATGGCCGGCCCCCGCCCCGCCTTTCCCCCGGGCGGGATCGTCCTCGGGTCGTACCTGGCCAGCAGCCTGGGCGTCAGCGTGGGCAGCCCGGTGGACGTGCTCTTGCCCCTGGGCGGGGACCTCTCCCCCCTGGGGGTGATGCCCCGCCTGCGCCGGTTCAGCGTGGCGGGGATCTTCCAGGTCGGGTTCGCCGAGTTCGACTCGAAGCTGGCCATGATCGCCATTCCCACCGCCCAGCAGCTCTTCCGCATGGGGCCCGCCGTCTCGGGCGTCGAGGTCCGGGTCACGGACATCTACCGGGCGGCCGAGGTCGCCGAGGCCATCCGCGCCCGCCTCACGTTCCCGTACTTCACCCGGACCTGGATGGAGCTGAACCGGAACTTCTTCTCGGCGCTGCGGGTGGAGCGGATCGTGATGTTCGTCATCCTCACCATGATCGTGCTGGTGGCGGCCTTCGGGATCATCAGCACGCTGATCATGCTGGTCATGCAGAAGCGGAAGGAGATCGCCGTCCTGAAGTCCATGGGCGCCACCGGGACGAGCCTCATGGCCGTCTTCATCGTGCAGGGGATGATCATCGGGGCGGCCGGGACGATCCTGGGACTCCTGGCGGGCCTCGGCATCGCCCGGAACCTGGATCCCATCGTGGCGGCCGTGGAGTGGGTCTTCGGGTTCAAGGCCTTCCCGCAGGAAGTCTACCTGCTGGACAAGCTGCCGGCCCGCATCCTGTGGCCGGACGTCGTGGCCATCACGGTCACGGCCTTTCTCATCAGCTTTCTGGCGACGATCATCCCCTCGCGGCAGGCGGCGCGGGTGGACCCGGTCGTGGCCATCAGATACGAATGACGAACAGACGAATGGCGAATTATGAATGTCGAACTGGAACTTCGGACTTCGAAATTCTCCATTCGATATTCGAAATTGTGAGATGAGCGTGGAAATCCAGGTTCAGGACATCACCAAGAGCTTCCCCCGGGACGGCGAGCGGGTGGAGGTGCTGAAGGGGATCAGCCTGCGCATCGCCTCCGGGGAGCTGGTGGCGATCGCGGGACCCTCCGGGGTCGGGAAGAGCACCCTGCTGCACCTGCTGGGGGCGCTGGAACGGCCCAGCGGCGGCGAGATCCGGTACGGCGAGACGGCGCTGTCCAGCCTGAGCGATTCGGCGCTGGCGGAGTTCCGGAACCGGCAGGTGGGCTTCGTCTTCCAGTTCCATCACCTGCTGCCCGAGTTCACCGCCCTGGAAAACGTCATGCTTCCCCTGCTCATCCGGCGCTGCCCGGCGGCCCGGGCCAGAGAACGGGCGCGCAGCCTCCTGGGTCAGGTCGGGTTGGGGGAACGGCTGCGGCACCGGCCCGGGGAACTCTCCGGCGGTGAGCAGCAGCGGGTGGCCATGGCGCGGGCGCTCGTCGGCGAGCCGGCCGTGCTGCTGGCCGACGAGCCCACGGGCAACCTGGACAGCAAGACCGGGGAGGAGATCTTCGAGCTCCTCCGCCTGCTCAATCGCGAGCGCCGCCTCACCAGCGTCATCGTCACCCACAACCAGGCCCTGGCCGCCCGGACGGATCGCGTCCTGCGCATGCTGGATGGCCGGATGGTGGAGTCGCCATGAGGCCCGGGGCGCGCCCGGCCACCGGGGACGCGAAATTTGCCCCTTCCCGGCCCGGGGCTTGTCGGGTATAATGCCTTCGCCATCAGGGCCGCCACGTCTCGGGCCGTGCCCCGAGGGGGGCGGTCGAAAGGGGAGGTCACGAGGAGCCGATTATGTTTGAACGATTCACCGAACGCGCCCGCAAGGTGATCATCCTGGCCCGCGAGGAGGCCATACGACTTGGGCATAATTTCGTCGGGACGGAGCACCTCCTCCTGGGCCTGATCCGCGAGGGGGACGGCCTGGCCGTCGCCATCCTGAAGAAGCTCAACGTGAATGTCTCGGCCCTCAAGGCCGAGATCGAGAAGATCGTCGCCGTCGGCACCGAGTTCTCGCCGGCCGGGGAGATCCCGTTCACCCCGCAGGCCAAGAAGGTGCTGGAGTACGCCATCTCCGAGGCCCGGTCCCTGGGCCACAACTACATCGGCACGGAGCATCTGCTGCTCGGCTTGATCCGCGAGGGGGAGGGCATCGCCTCCCTGGTCCTCCGCGATTTCGGGGTGAGCGTGGCGGCCGCCAAGGCCCAGGCGCAGGAACTCCTGGGCGAGCAGGCGTCCAAGCAGACGTCCAGCACCCGGACCCCCGCCCTGGATGAGTTCGGGGTGGATCTCACCGCGCTGGCCCGCCAGGACAAGCTGGACCCGGTCATCGGCCGCGAGGCGGAGATCGAGCGGGTGATCCAGGTCCTGAGCCGCCGGAAGAAGAACAACCCGGTGCTGATCGGCGAGGCGGGCGTGGGCAAGACCGCCATCGTGGAGGGCCTGGCCCTCCAGATCGTCGCCAGCACCGTGCCCGAGATCCTCCTGCGCAAGCGGGTGGTGCAACTGGACCTGGCCGGCATGGTGGCCGGGACCAAGTACCGCGGCCAGTTCGAAGAGCGGCTCAAGGCCGTGGTGAAGGAGATCCAGCAGGCCAACAACATCATTATGTTCATTGACGAGCTGCATACCCTGGTGGGGGCGGGGGCGGCCGAGGGGGCCATCGACGCCAGCAACATGCTGAAACCGGCGCTGGCCCGCGGCGAGCTGCAGTGCATCGGCGCCACCACCATGGACGAATACCGGAAGTACGTCGAGAAGGACCGGGCGCTGGAGCGGCGGTTCCAGGCCATCCACGTGGGGCCGCCCAGCGTGGAGGAGACGATCCGGATCCTGCGGGAGATCAAGGATCGCTACGAGACCCACCACCAGGCCATCATCACCGACGAGGCGGTGGTGGCGGCCGCGCGCCTGAGCCAGCGGTACATCGCCGACCGCTTCCTGCCCGACAAGGCCATTGACGTGATCGACGAGGCCGGGGCCCGGGCCCGGCTCAAGGGCATGGTCCTGCCGCCCGAGCTGCGGGAGATGGAGAACGAGGTCGAGCGCCTCCGCGCCCAGAAGGAGGACGCCATCCGGACCCAAGCGTTCGAGGTGGCCGCCCGCCTGCGCGACGCGGAGCGGAAGCTGCGGGCCGATCTGGAGGAGCGCAAGGCCAACTGGAAGGACCAGCGGGCCAAGGCCAGGACGGTCGTCAGCGAGGAAGACATCGCCTACGTGGTGGCCAAGTGGACCGGGATCCCCCTCCAGCAGCTCGAGGAGGCGGAGTCGGCCAAGCTGCTGCGCATCGAGGAAGAGCTGGCCAGGCGCGTGGTGGGACAGGAGGAGGCCATCAAGGCCGTGGCCCGCGCCATCCGCCGGTCCCGGGCCGGGGTGAAGAATCCCAACCGGCCCGTGGGCTCGTTCATCTTCCTGGGGCCCACGGGCGTGGGCAAGACGGAGCTGGCCCGGGCATTGGCGGAGTTCCTATTCGGGACCGAGGAGGCCCTGGTCCGGGTGGATATGTCGGAGTACATGGAGCGCTTCTCCACGTCCCGGCTGATCGGGGCCCCGCCCGGCTACATCGGCTACGACGACTCCGGTCAGCTCACCGAGAAGGTGCGCCGGCGCCCCTTCTCGCTGGTCCTGCTGGATGAGATCGAGAAGGCGCACCCGGATGTCTTCAACCTGTTGCTCCAGATCCTGGAGGACGGGCGCCTGACCGACAACTGCGGGCGGGTGGTGGACTTCCGGAATACCATCCTCATCATGACCTCCAACCTCGGTACCCGGCAATTCACGCTGCACACCAACCTGGGGTTCGCCAAGGGCGGGGACGCGGCCCACTCGTACGACAAGATGAAGGAGACGGTCACCAACGAGCTGAAGCGGGCCTTCAACCCGGAGATGCTGAACCGCATTGACGAGGTGATCGTCTTCCACCCGCTCACCAAGGCCCACATGCGGCAGATCGTGGACCTGATGCTGCACCGCCTGGAGCAACAGCTCAAGGAGAAGCGGATGAGCCTCCAGGTCGAGGGGGAG
>JACQXP010000256.1 GCA_016208645.1 Candidatus Methylomirabilota bacterium
CCGCCCGAGATGAAGCATCTTACATCCGATGAAGGCGCGAGGCCGGTGACGGGCACCGCCTCGGAGGATCGCCATGGGTTACTCGCTCGGTCTCGGCCTCACCAACGAGTGCAACCTGAGCTGCGCGCACTGCTATCGGCCCACCGACGGAACCTTCCGCCTCTCCCTGCAGGACGTTCGGCGGATCTGTGACAGCCTGCCGATCGGCTCGGCCAACCTTGGCACCGGCGAGAACGGACTCCACCCCGAGTACAACGCAGTCGTGGAGCACCTGGTGGGGCAGGACATCAAGACCAGCCTGACGACCAATGGCTACACGGTCCAGGTGATGCCCGATCCTCTCCTGCGATCGCTTTCGGAGGTGGAGTTCTCCTTTGACTTCCCCACGCCCAGGGAGCAGGACGCCTTCCGCGGTCCGGGCTCCTGGGACCTGGCCATGCAGGCCATGGAACGCTGCCGCACGCTGGGCGTCGAGATCACCATCATCTCCGTGATGATGCGGACCAACTACCAGCGGCTCCCCCAGATCGCCCGCCTGGCACACGAGCGCGGCGCGAACTTCCGGGTGAATGTCTACCAGGCCGGTGAAATCGGACGCCTTCTCCATGACCTATGAGCAGTTCTGGGATGGCTGGCGCCGGCTCTTCGACGCCGCCGGCCTGGTCACCACGACCGAGCCGATCATCAACGCCATACTGGGCCTGAACAGTCTCTCGGGCTGCGCCTGCGGCCGGCGGACGATCCGCGTCACCCCCAAGCGCCGGGTCATCCCCTGCGTCTACTGGCAGGGCAACGGCCTGCCCCTGGAGCGGTTGTGGGAGCTGAAGGAGGCCATCCTGCAGAGCAATGATTTCTGCGCGGCGCGGCAGGTACCGGCCGCCTGCCACGGCTGTGCCTTCGAAGCGAGTTGCGCCGGGGGCTGCGTGGGACGGCGCCTGCTAGCCGGCGACATCACCGCGCCCGATCCGTACTGCCCCATCATCCGGCAGGAGACGCTCTCGATCTTTGCCCGGATGGCCCGGGGGAAGGCCCTTCTCAAGTCCGGCTCGGCCTGCACCACGATCCTGAGCGTGGACGGCCACGGGAGGGCCATGCCATGACCCGACCCCGGTGCGGCCGACCGGCCGTCGTGCCCGACCTGCCCGCGGTCCTGTACCTCGAGACCACCAATCGCTGCGACTCGCTCTGCCAGACCTGCATCCGGACCTTCCAGACGCTGGAGCCGCCCAATGACCTGACCCTGGACGAGCTGACGCAGATCGTGGATCAGTTTC
>JACQXP010000257.1 GCA_016208645.1 Candidatus Methylomirabilota bacterium
ATCAAAATGGGCAGGCGGGCGAATGGTAGAATCGTCCAGTGGGCTCCCGCTGAACACGAAAAGCAGGCCGGGATAGCGCCCGGTCTCCATGGCTCTGCAAGGGCAAGGGGGTTCGACATGAAGCGCCTGTCTGGTCACCAGGGCGGGCCGCTCTCCAGCGCAGGAACCATGCGGGCGGGCTGACCGAAAGGGGCGGGAATGCGAATCGCAGTCATCATCCCGGCCCTGAACGAAGAGGACGCCATCGTGGTGGTCGTGAGGGAAGTCCCGCGCGATCTGGTGTCGGAGATTGTCGTGGTGGATAACGGCAGTTCCGACCGGACGGCCGAGGTGGCCCGAGCAGCCGGAGCCCGGGTCATCCGTGAACCCATGCGCGGTTACGGCGCGGCCTGCCTGGCCGGCGCCATGGCCGTCGAAGATGCCGACATCCTGGTTTTCCTCGATGGCGACCGGAGCGACGATCCCGCTGAACTGCCGGCCATCCTGCGGCCCGTGCTGGAAGACAAGGCCGACCTGACCATCGGCGCCCGCCTTCCCGACCGCACCCAGCCAGGGGCCCTCCCGCCCCAGCAACGCATCGGCAACCGGGTGGTGACTTGGATGATCCGGCTCCTGTTCGGTGTGTCGCTGACGGACATCGGGTCATTTCGGGCCATCCGTGCGGACACCTTTCGGATCCTCCGGATGGAGCACAAGACCTACGGGTGGCCCGTGGAGATGATCGTCAAGGCGGCGAAGAGGGGGTACCGGGTCGTGAACGTCCCCGTCACCTATCGCAGGCGGATTGGCCGCTCCAAGGTGGGAGGGACGCTGAGGGGCAGCCTCCTGGCGGGCTACCATCTGCTTGCCACCACCCTGCGCTATGCCCGGAAGAGGTAGCGGGCAGGGGGTCCGCCCGGGCGGCCTTCTCCGAGCGGGCGACCTCTGAAGGGGAACGCGGGCGATGAAACCGCTCGCCGTCGCAATCATGGCCAAGGCACCGCGCGCGGGAGCGGTGAAGACGCGGCTCTGCCCTCCGCTCTCGACTGCGGACGCCGCCCGGCTCTACCGCTGTTTCCTCCTTGACAAGATCGAGCAGGTGAAGTCCCTCCAGGCGGTCCAGCCGGCCATCGCCTACGCCCCCCTTGAGGGGAAGGCCTTCTTCCAGGCGCTGGCCCCGGACTTTGTCCTCCTCCCCCAGCAGGGTCAGGATTTGGGCTCCCGCCTCGCCAACAGCTTCGCGCAGCTCTTCGCCAGGGGCTACGCGGGTGCGCTGGCCATTGACAGCGATACCCCGACGCTGCCTACGGCGTATCTGCAGCAGGCCATCAGCCTCGTCGCGGCGCCGGAGGTGGACGTGGTGCTGGGGCCCAGCGAGGATGGAGGTTACTACCTCATCGGATTGCGCGAGCTTCACCGCGACATCTTCGAGGGGATGCCCTGGAGCACACGGGAGGTCCTCCCCGAGACCGCCCGGCGGGCGGAAGCCAAGGGACTGGGGTTGGCCATGCTCCCTCCCTGGTTTGACGTGGATGTGGCGGAGGACCTCGAACGACTGAAGAGATCGCTCGCCGATACGAACGGGGATGTGGCCCGGCATACGCGGCGATTCTTCCAGAATCGTTCCGGCGAGACGCATCCGTCGGCCGTGCCGTGGAAGACCCTCTCCACCAAACCCATCTACCAGAATCGGTGGCTGTCCCTGCGCGAGGACCTGGTCGAGCTTCCCGACAGGCGGACCACCATCTACGGCGTGGTGACTTGCGGCGAGTGTGTCGGCGTCCTGCCCTTCCTGGATCCCGAGACGGTCATGCTCATCCACCAATACCGCTACGTGGCGCAACGGGCGACATGGGAGATGCCCACCGGCGGGGTGCACCCCGGGGAATCCATCCAGGAGGCGGCCCAGCGCGAACTCGCCGAAGAGATCGGGCATCGGGCCGGCCGCCTGATCCCCCTGGGCAGCTACCACACGAGCAAGAGCGTCATGGACGAGACGGCCCACCTGTTTCTCGCGGATGAACTGGCCAGGGTGGCGCTCCCCCGCGACGAGACGGAATTCATCACGGTCCGGCCATTCCCGTTTCCCGAGGTGCTCCAGATGGTCCTGGCCGGGGAGATCGTGGACAGCATGACGATCATTGCGGTGCTGCTCGCCGCCCGATTGAGGGGTGTCTGATCCCGTACCCCCCAGGGATCGCGTCCCGGGCAGGCCGAATCGGCCGCCCGAGATGAAGCATCTTACATCCGATGAAGGCGCGAGGCCGGTGACGGGCACCGCCTCGGAGGATCGCCATGGGTTACTCGCTCGGTCTCGGCCTCACCAACGAGTGCAACCTGACCTGCGCGCACTGCTATCGGCCCACCGACGGAACCTTCCGGCTTTCGCTGGAGGATGTCCGGAAGACCTGCGACAGCCTGCGGATTGCCTCGGCGAACCTCGGCACCGGGGAGAACGGCCTCCACCCGGCGTTCGTCCCCATCGTCGAGCACCTCGTGGGACGGGGCATCCGGGTGAGCCTCACGAGCAACGGCTATACCGTCCAGGTGATGCCTGACGATCTCCTGAGAGCCCTCCACGAGGTGGAGTTCTCCTTCGACTTCCCCATCCCCGCGGAGCAGGACGCCTTCCGCGGTTCGGGCTCCTGGGACATGGCCATGCAGGCCATGGAACGCTGCCGCGCGCTGGGCGTCGAGATCACCATCATCTCCGTGATGATGCGGACCAACTACCAGCGGCTCCCCCAGATCGCCCGCCTGGCACACGAGCGCGGCGCGAACTTCCGGGTGAATGTCTACCAG
>JACQXP010000258.1 GCA_016208645.1 Candidatus Methylomirabilota bacterium
CCCGGGGGGCAGGGCGGTCGGCTGCTTCCCCGTGTACACGCCCGTGGAGATCATTCACGCGGCCGGGATGCTGCCCGTGGGGCTCTTCGGCGGCGGGAACACCATCGAGCTGGCGAATGCCGACGCCCGCTTCCAGTCCTTCGTCTGCTCCATCGCCAAGTCCACCCTGGAGATGGGATTCCAGGGGCGGATGAAGCTGCTGGACGGCGTCATCTTCTCCTCCATCTGCGACGTGGCCCGCAATCTCTCCAGCGTGATGGCCCGGAACTTTCCCGAGCTGCACGTGGACTACATCCACCACGCCCAGAACATGACCTCGCCGTCGGCCGTGGACTACGTCGAGAGCGAGTTCGGACGAATCCAGCGGAGCATGGAGCGGCTGGCGGGGCATCCCGTGAGCCCGGACGCCCTGGCGGCCAGCCTGAAGACGTACAACCGGATCCGGGAAATCCTGCGCACCCTCTACCGGATCCGGCGGGAATCGCCGCACCTGATCTCCACGGTGGAGCTCTACATCCTGGCGCGGGCCGGGACGCTGGTCGCGCCCGAGGATCACCTGCGGGACCTCCGGGAAGTCATGGACCTAGTCCCCGCGCGGCAGGGCCGGCCCAAGGACCGGGTGCGCGTCGTCATCGAGAGCGCGTTCTGCGAGCAGCCGCCCCTTGACCTGTTGCAGGTCGTGGAGGATGCCGGCTGCTACATCGTGGACGACGACCTGCTCACGGGCTGGCGCTGGTACGTGGAGGACGTCCCGGAGGATCTGCCGCCCCTGCGGGCCCTGGCCGAGAGCTACATCCGGCGCTCGGTCTACTCGTCGGTCCGCCATGACGGCCCCCGGTCCAGAAACCTGGGATTGGTGGAAAAAGCTCGCCGGGCCAACGCCCAGGCGGTGATCTTCATGCCGGCCAAGTTCTGCGAGCCCGCCCTCTTCGATTACCCGCTGTTCCGCGTGGCGCTGGAACAGGCGAATATCCCCCACCTGGTCATCGAGTTCGAGGAAAAGATGTGGACCTTCGAACGGACCCGGAACGAGCTGGAGACGTTCGTGGAGTCCATGCTGTTCGACTAGACCATAACACCCCCACCCGCCCCCTCCCCCCGCAGGCGGGGGAGGGCAAGGGAGGGGGGTCCGAAAGAGGCGAGGATGGCCACGGCGGTCACGGTGGACAAGGATCGGAAATACCAGAGCGAGGTCAACGATCACTCGAAGCGCATCATGACCGAGTACTACGACCAGTTGGCCCGCGCCGCCAAGGGCGGGGAGCCGTCGGGGTTCCTCATGATCTCGGGGAACTGCGTCGAGATCCTTCGCGCCTTTGACATGCATCCCGTCTTCCCGGAGGTGAATGCCCTGCAGTTGGCCATCCGCAAGCAGTCGCTCCCCATGATCCTGAAGGCGGAGCAGATGGGCTACAGCAGCGACAACTGCGCCTACGTCAAGGCCGACGTGGGGATGCTGATGTCCGGGGGATACGGCCCCCAGGGCACCATTCCATACCCCAGCCTGGTCGTCTGCAACTACGTCGGCTGCAACGTGTACGTGAAATGGTTCGAGCACATCGCCGAGTTTTGCAAGGCCCCCCTGTATCTGCTGGACATCCCCTTCCTGCGGGAAGGCGACGCGCCCGGCCAGGACGACATCACCTACGTCGTCCGGCAGCTCGAGGAGCTGATCGCGACCTGCAGCCGGATCACGGGCAAGCCCTTCGACATCGACAAGCTGCGCGAGGTGCTGGCCCTCTCGGCCCGGGCGGAGGACGGCTGGTCGCGGGCCAAGGAGCTGTGCAAGGTGAAGCCGGCCCCCTTCGATGCCTACTTCGACAGCATCAACATGATGGGCCCCATCAACGTCCTGCGGGGGACGACCCAGGCGGCCGGATTCTTCGCCTTCGCGGTGGAGGCCTTCGAGGCGCTGGCCGCCCAGCACAAGGGCCCGCTGGCGGAGGAGCGGTTCCGCACCGTCGTCGAGGGGCCGCCGCCGTACCCCTACTACCGGAATTTTCGCAACCTGTTCTCCGCCTGGGGGGCGGTGGCCGTGAACTCCACCTACTCCACGGTGGGGGGCCTCTGGGAGTGGGGCTTCCGCCACGACCCCCGCCGCCCGCTGGAGAGCATCGCCGAGCAGATGCTGGTGGAGAACCTGACCAACCGCAGCCTGACGGCCCGGTACCAGCAGATCCGCCGGTACGTGGAGGAGTGGGAGGCGGACGCGCTGGTGATCCACTCCATCAAGAGCTGCCGGCTCTGCTCCGCGGGACAGGGGGACATGCGGGAGTACTTCACGCGGGAGCTGGGGGTGCCGACCCTGCTGGTGGAGTCGGACCTGGAGGATCCCCGCTACTCCTCCGAGGCCCAGATGAAGAATCGCATCGATGCCTTCTTCGAGTCGCTGGAGCACAGGAAGTTTCTCCGGAAGGGCACAGGGGGGGATGCATGATCACCGGCGGCGGGGTGGACGTCGGCTCGACGCAGACCAAGGCCATTCTCCTGAACGACCGGCGCGAGATCGTGGGTCGGGCCCTCATCGGGACCGGCGCCAACGTGAGCAAGGCGGCCGAGGGCGCGTTCCTGACGGCGGTGGAGCATGCGGGGTTCCCCCGCGAGGCGGTGGGCTACGTGGTGGGAACGGGCTACGGGCGCTACAAGGTGACCTTCGGGGACGCCCAGATCACCGAGATCACCTGTCACGCCAAGGGGGCCCAGCTGCTCTTCCCCAGCACGCGTACGGTCATTGATATGGGGGGGCAGGACACCAAGGCCATCAAGATCGGCCCCGCCGGCGAGGTCCTGGATTTCTGCATGAACGACAAGTGCGCCGCGGGGACCGGGCGGTTCATGCAGGCGGCGGCCGAGTGCCTGGGGGTGTCCCTGGATGAGATCGGGCCCATGTCTTTGAAAGGCCAGACGCCCGTCCGCCTGACCTCGGTCTGCACGGTCTTCGTGGAATCCGACATCCTGTCCTACGTGGCCCAGCGGAAGAAACCGGAGGACATCCTCGCGGGGGTGCACAAGGCCATCGCCACCCGGACGATCTCCCTGGTCCGGCGCGTGGGCATCGAGGATGAGATCACCTTCACCGGTGGGGTGGCCCGCAACGTGGGCATGGTGGATGCGCTGCAAGCTGTGCTGGGGCGCCGGGTGAACGTGAGCGTCGAGGCGCATTTCAATGGCGCCCTGGGCGCGGCCTTCTTCGCCCTGGAGCGGGCGGAACGATTGGCCGCGTTTCCAGTGTCCGTCTTCCAGTTTCCAAGCGTGGGGGAACCCTGATGAGCGTGGTGGCAGGCATTGACCTCGGATCCGGACGGACCAAGGTGGTGCTGGTGGACGAGACGGGTGTCGTTCGCGGGCGAGGCGTTGCGCGCACGCGGGGCGACTTCGAGGCGGTGGCCAACGAGGCGCTGGCGTCAGCGTTGGAGGAGGCCGGGATGGCCCGGGACCAGGTGCGCTATGTGTCTACGACCGGTCTCGGCCGATACAGTGTCCCGTTCCGGGACATCCAGATCACCGACCTCACCTGCGGGGCCCGGGGCGCGTTCTTCCTCTTCCCCTCCACCGAGTTCGTCCTGGACATGGGCGCCCAGAGCACCCGGGCGGTCCGCCTGCGGGAGCACGGGAAGATCAAGGAATTTCACATGAACGAGAAATGTGCGGCCGGCTCGGGCGGCTTCTTGGAACGGGCGGCAAAGTACCTGGAAGTGGAGGTCGGGGAGATCGGTCGCCGATCCCTGGAGAGCACGGCCCCTCAGACGATCAGCAGCATCTGTGCCGTCCTGGCCGAGTCGGAGATCATCAACCACATATCCGAGGGGCGGTCCGTGGAGGACATCCTGGCCGGCATCCACCACTCCTTGGCCGAGCGGTCGCTGATGCAGCTCAGGCGGGTCGGCATGAAGGGCGGGGAGGTCACGTTCATCGGGGGCGTGGCGCTCCAGGCCGGGATGGTCAAGGCATGCGAGGCGAAGTGGGAGGTCACGATCCACGTCCCGGCGGAGGCGCAGTACACCACGGCCCTGGGGGCGGCGCTCCTGGGCTGGCAGCGCGTACGGAAGACGCAGGCCGCGTCGCCCGCCGGTGAAGGGGCACGCGCAGCCTGAGACGCTCGGTCAGAGCTCGGATCGGTCTGAGGCGGAAGAGGAGAGGGGATTACCTGGATGGCAGGGGGATTTCGGCTCGCGTGCCCGGTCCGGGTCCGCTACAGCGAGATTGACCGGCAGGGGATCGTGTACTACTCCCGCTACCTGGAGTACGTAGACGTGGCCCTGTCGGAGTACTTTCGGGCGCTGGGGTTTCCGTACCAGGTGAACTTCGATACAGCCGCCCAGGCATCCCGCCCCGTTCCGGAGAGCGTTCGCCGGCGAATCGAGGCGTTCGAAGGAACCAGTTTTTCACCTTCCGGCTAGTCTCCTGCTCCCAGTCGCTGCCAGAATGTGAGGGGAGGGATGATCGGGATCCCCTCAACCCGGTCAAGGCTCAAGAGATCGTAGTCTGCACTCACTTCGACAAGGCCATCCAGACATCCCGCCCCGTCCCGGAGAGCGTTCGCCGGCGAATCGAGGCGTTCGAAGGAACCAGCTTTTCGCCTTCCGGCTAGCCTCCCACCTGGACCCAGGCCGTTGCCGATCCGGCCTCTCCCTCTTCGACCGCGGCTGACCGCCTGCTCCCCTCCTCCCAATCGTTGCCCCTCTCGACTCTGGCATCCCTGCTTCCACGGTTCTCCCTGTCGCACATGCTCCTCAGCTCCTCTGCTCAAGGGACTGCCCGC
>JACQXP010000193.1 GCA_016208645.1 Candidatus Methylomirabilota bacterium
GCCGGCTGGAAGCGCTTCTGGGAACAGCTCCGCTTCGTGGTCCTGGACGAGCTGCACACCTACAAGGGCATCTTCGGCTCCCACATCGCCCACGTGCTGCGCCGGCTGCATCGCGTGACCGCCTTCTACGGGAGCCGGCCGCGCTTCGTCGCCTGCTCCGCCACCATCAGCAACCCGGCGGAGTTCGCCGGCAGCCTGGCCCTACGCGATTTCGTCCGGGTGGACGACGACGGATCCCCGGCCCGGGGCAAGCGCTTCGTCTTCGTGAATCCGACCGGCAGCCCCTACGGCGAGGCCACCGACCTGCTCCTCCACTGCATCCAGGGCGGCCTCAAGACCATCGCGTTCGCCAAGGCGCGCAAGATCGCCGAGCTGATCACCATGTGGGCCCACCAGGCCGCGCCCCACCTCCAGGACCGGATCCGCGCCTACCGCGCCGGCTACCGGCCCGAGGAGCGGCGGGCCATCGAGCGGGGCCTGGTCCAGGAACGGTTGCTGGGCGTGGTGTCCACGTCGGCGCTGGAGCTGGGGATCGACGTCGGGGGACTGGACGCGTGCCTGCTGGTCGGCTATCCCGGCAGCATCGCCAGCACCTGGCAGCGCGGCGGCCGCGTGGGGCGCGCCGGCCAGGAGGCCCTGATCATCCTCATCGCCCTGCCCGACGCCCTGGACCAGTATTTCATGCGGCATCCCCGCGACTTCTTCGCCCGCGTCCCCGAGGCGGCCGTCATTGACCCCGGCAACCGCCGGATCCTCTCGGACCACCTGGTGGCGGCCGCGGCCGAGCTGCCCCTCACGCCGGCCGACCAGGCCCTGTACGGGGCCGGCTTGCCGGAGCGGATCGCCGAGCTCCAGGCCGAGCGCCGCCTGATGCAGAGCGCCGACGGGCGCGAGTGGTACGCCCGGCGGCGGAACCCGGCGCGGGAGATCAACATCCGCTCCGTCGGGGAGCCCTTCGCCATCCTGGATCCGGCCGGGAAGACCATCGGCAGCGTGGACGGCTTCCGCGCCGTCCACGAGTGCCACCCCGGCGCCGTGTACCTCCACCAGGGGCGCCAGTTCGAGGTGACCGCGCTGGACCTGGCCCAGCGGAAAGTACGGGCCCGCCCGGTGGAGGTGGACTACTACACCCAGACCACCGGCGAGAAGGAGACCGAGATCCTGCACTGCCAGGAGTTCCGCCAGGTCGGGCGGACGGTGGCGCGCCTCGGACGGCTGAAGGTGACCGAGCGGGTCACCGGCTTCGAGAAGCGGCGGATCTTCGGCCAGGACCGGATCGGCAGCTACCCGCTGGATCTGCCGCCCCACACCTTCGAGACCCAGGGGCTCTGGTTCGAGGTGCCCGAGCCGCTCCGCGATCACGTGAAGCAGGCGGCGCCCGGGGGACTGCACTTCATGGGCGGCATTCATGCGGTCGAGCATGCCATGATCGGCCTCTTCCCCCTCTTCGCCCTGTGCGACCGGGGCGACGTGGGCGGCATCTCCTACAGCTTCCACCCGCAGGTGGGGCGGCCGGCCATCTTCCTCTACGACGGCTATCCCGAGGGGATCGGCCTGGCGGAGCGGTGCTACCGGGTGCTGGAGGACCTCATGGCCCACACGCTCCGCCTGCTCCAGGACTGCCCGTGCGAGGCCGGCTGCCCGTCCTGCATCCACTCGCCCAAGTGCGGCTCGGGCAACAAGCCGCTGGACAAGGCGGCGGCCATGCTCACCCTGCAGGGCCTCCTGGGCCTCATCGAGGTTCCGGAGGAGGTCGCGGTCGCGACCGCCGCGCGCCCGGTCCTGCCCACGGCCTCCCCCACGGCCCACGCGCGCGGGATCGGCTCCGGCGTGTCCCCCGCGAAGGTCCCCCGCGTCCTCGTCCTCGACATCGAAACGCAGCGGAGCGCCGAGGAGGTGGGGGGCTGGGACAACTGTGACCGGATGGGCCTGGCCGTGGCCGTGACCCAAGATCTCGAGACCGGGGAGATGCGGGTCTACACCGAGGCGGACGTGGAAGACCTGCTGGCGGACCTCACCGCCGCGGCCTGCATCATCGGCTTCAACCTGCGCCGCTTCGACTTCGGGGTCCTGCGGGGCTACCGCCACCTGGACTACACGGCGCTGCCGGCCCTGGATATCCTGGAGGAGGTCCAGGCCAGCCTGGGCTTCCGCCTGAGCCTGAACCACCTGGCGCAGGAGACCCTGGGCGCGCCCAAGCTGGCGGACGGCCTGCAGAGCCTCCGCTGGTGGAAGGCCGGCGAGGTGGACCGGATCATCGAGTACTGCAAATCGGACGTGGACCTGACGCGCCGCCTCTTTGAATTCGGGCGGATGCACGGGTACCTGCTGTACCGCGACTACCAGGGCCGGGCCGTGAGGATGCCCGTCCGCTTCGAGGAAAAAATCCTATTGTCTGGCAGAGGATTGGGATATAATCCGCTTTCCGTGGGAGGTGGTCGGGTCGGAGGCTGAAGAAAGGGCAGGATTCACCCAGGGGAAGGAGGCGATCCGCGCGCAATGGATTACCGGACGATCAAGCGAGCCTACGCCATCCTGTCGCCGGTGTACGACTTCCTGTTTGATAAGATCTTTCATCCCGGTCGAGTGGCGGCCATCAATCTTCTGGAGATCAACCCGGGCGACCACGTGCTGGAAGTCGGCGTCGGAACGGGGCTGAACCTGCCCCTGTACCCAGGCCACTGCAAGGTGACGGGCATCGACATTTCCGAGGAGATGCTCCGGAAGGCCAGGGAGCGCGTCCAGGCGCTGGGGCTCAGCCACGTGTCCCTGGGGGTGATGGACGGTTCCAACCTCGAGTTTCCCAACGACAGCTTCGACCACGTCGTGGCGACGTACGTGATCAGCGCGGTGCCGGACCCGGTGAAGACCCTCATGGAGATGCGCCGCGTGTGCAAACCCAGCGGGCACCTGGTGATCCTGAATCACTTCAAGAGCGAGAACCCGGTCATCGGCGCCGTGGAGGAGATGCTGGCCCCGGTCTGCACCCGGATCGGGTTCAAGACCGACCTGAAGCTGAAGCCGCTCCTGGAGCGGGTGTCCCTGGCCCCGGAGCAGCTCTACCGGGTCAATCTGATGAACGGCTGGCGGCTGGTCCGCTGCATCAATCCTCAGTAGCCGGCCGAGCCCGCCCGGCGGAACCCCGACGGGAAGTCCCGACCTGGCCCCGGGCGCATGTGCCCGGGGCCGTTGCCATGGCCATGAAGCCCATGAAGGCCTTCATCTCCCTGCAGGATGGGATGCGCATCCTGCTGGACTGCGTGGCGCCCATCACTCGCCGGGAACAGGTCGGCCTGCTGGAGGCCACGGGTCGGGTCCTGGCCGAGCCCATCCTGGCGAGCATGTCCGTCCCCCCGTTCCCGCGGGCGGCCATGGACGGTTACGCCGTGATCGCCGAGGACACCTTCGGGGCGGGGAACTTCACCCCGGTCCGGCTCCAGTTGGTCGAGGTGATCCACGCCGCCGAAATCGCAGAGCGCGAGGTCACCCGGGGGACCTGCATCCAGGTGGCCACGGGCTCGCCCATCCCCAAGGGGGCGGATGCGGTGGTCCAGGTCGAGGACACGGAGCTGGAGGGCGATCCGGCCCAGGCCGAGAAGGTGAAGATCTACAAGCCGGTCTATCCCCGCCAGAACGTCTCGCCCCAGGGCGAGGACATCCAGGCCGGGCGGGAGGTCCTGCCGGCCGGGACCCGCCTCGACCCCAGCAAGATCGGCGTCCTGGCGGCCCTGGGCATCGCCCAGGTCCCCGTCCTCGCCAGGCCCAGCGTGGCGGTGATCCCCTCGGGAAACGAGATCGTGACGCCCGGCGATCCCCTGGAGCCGGGGAAGATCTACGACATCAACTCCTACACGCTGGCCGCCCTGATCCGGGAGACGGGGGGCATCCCGCTCCTCTTCCCCATTATGAAGGACACGCTGGAGGACGTGCGCCGCACCCTCTGCGAGGCGCTGGCCTGCGACCTGACCGTCCTCTCCGGCGGGAGCTCTGTGGGCGAGCGGGACGTGATGCTGGAGGCGGTGGAGAGCCTGGGCGAGGTGAAGTTCCACGGCATCGCGGTGAAACCAGGGAAGCCGACCCTGTGCGGCGTCATCCAGGGGAAGCTGGTCCTGGGGATGCCCGGCTACCCCACCTCCTGCCTCACCAACGGGTACGGCCTCCTGGTCCCGGTCCTGCGGAGGCTGGCGCGCCTCGCCGAGCCGCCGACGAGCGGCATCCAGCTCCCCATGTCGCGCCGCTACACCTCCACCATCGGGCGGCACCAGTACCTGCCCGTGCGGGTCGAAGGGGGCGAGGTGGTCCCGGCCTTCAAGGAATCGGGGGCCATCACCTCCATGGCCGACGCCGAGGGCTACATCGAGATCCCGGCCAACGTGGACCTGGTGGAGAAGGGCGAGCCGGTCCTGGTGAAGTTCTTCTAAACTGCTCTCCATCGGGAACAGTGCGGAGTGAGGCCGAGGCGATGGCGTGAGGAGTCGCCTGAGGAGTCGAAAGATGCATCGCGCGGGGCACGTCCTGGCGCTGGCACTGCTCGCAAGCCTTCTGGTTTCCTCCACGCCGGGATGGGCGGCCGAGCCGGGGGCGGGGGGCGGGACCCTCTACGAGATGGAGGTGATGGGCGTCGCCCCCGATCCGGCCTCCGGCCAGCCGCTCGTTTATCTCCGGGGCAAGCAGGACAAGCGCGAGCTGTCCATGTTCATCGGGCCGTTCGAGGCCCAGGGGATCATCCTCCCGCTCCAGGGAATGCGTCTGCCCCGGCCCTACACCCACGACCTGATGCTGGAGACGATCCACCGGCTCAAGGCCAAGGTCAAGCGCGTGATCATCACGGAGATGCGCGACAACACCTTCTTCGCCAATCTGATCCTGGACGCCCAGGGGCAGGAGGTGATTCTCGACTCGCGCCCCAGCGACGCCATCGCCCTCGCGCTCCGCGAGAACGTGCCCATCCTGGCGACGGAGAAGGCCTTCGTCCGGCCGCCGCGGGATGGCCGGCCATGACGGCCGCAGCGATCGTCCTGGCCGCGCTCCTGGCCGCCGCGACGGCCGCGGCGGCGGCCGATTCGCCGGCGTCGCCGACGGCACCGGTTCCGCCGTCAACCACGGCGCCGGCGCCGGATCCCCGCACGCAGGAGGCGCTCCAGCGCTATAACGCGGGAGTCGGCGCGCTCCAGCGGCGGGACCTGGAATACGCCCTCTACCAGTTCCGCCAGGCGATCCGGCTGAACCCCGCCCTCACCGAGGCCCACCATAACCTGGGGATCACGCTCCTCGAACTCCGCCAGCCCGCGCAGGCGGTCGAGGCGTTCACGCGCGCCCTGGAGCTTTCGCCGGAGCACCTGGAGGCGCGCCTGGGTCTCGGCCTGGCCTATCGGGCCGGCGGCGACCTCCCGCGCGCCATCGCCGAGTTGACCCGGGTCCTCCCCAAGAAGCCGGACGATCCCCAGCTCCACGTGGCCCTGGGCGACCTGTACCGGAAAGCCAAGCAGCCCCAGGTCGCCGCGACCCATTTCCGTGAGGCGGTCCGCCTGGCCCCCGGAGACGCTTCGATCCGCTTCCAGTTGGGGTTGGCCCATGCCGACGCCGGCCAGACCGATGAGGCCATCGAGGCGTTTCGCGAGGCCATCGGTCTGCGCCCCGACGATGCCGACGCCTACTACAACCTGGGCGTGATGGTGGGGGACAAGATCCGGGCCCTGGTGGATGAGAAGGTGGCGACCTACCGCAGGGCCGTGGAGCTTCGCCCGACCCAGGCGGATGCCCATTATCACCTGGGCGTGGCCTACGTCCAGAAGGCCCAGCTCAGCCGCGTGGAGGAGAAGCGCGCCCTGCTCCAGCTCGCCCTGGAGGAATTCCGGCTGTTCCAGCAGTCCGCCCCGCAGGATCCGAAAGCGGCGGCGGCCACCCATAACATCCAGGTGCTCGAGCCCCAGGTGAAATGACGGAGCCGGAAGCCGGTCCGGACGCCCAGCCGGAGGTCCCCCGGGCAGCGCCCTCGCGGGTCACCGCGGTCCGGCACCTGGTCCTGGGATTCGCCCTGCTGGTCACGATCCTGTTCACCGCCGCGCTGTGCAGTTTGCCCCGCTGACGGGCCACCACGCGAAGACCGGGGCTGAATGTCACACCCATGGGCAACGCCCTCCTGATCACGGGTGCGCCGGGCTCCGGAAAGACCACGGTGATCCGCGGCGTGATCGCCGGGCTGCCCGTCCGCGCCGGCGGCTTCGTGACGGAAGAGATCCGCGAGGGCGGCGAGCGCGTCGGCTTCCGGGTGAGCGCCCTGGACGGGCGGGCCGGGATCCTGGCCCACGTCAAGGCGGTGAGAGGGCCCCGGGTCGGCCGGTACCAGGTGGACGTGGCGGCCTTCGAGGACGTGGGGGTGGCCGCCCTGGAGTCGGCGATCGGCCAGGCCGATCTGATCGTGGTGGACGAGATCGGCAAGATGGAACTCTGCTCCCCCCGGTTCATCCAGGCCCTGGAGGCCGCGCTGGCGTCCAAGAAGCCCCTCCTGGGCACGATCCTCCAGGCGCCGCACCCGTGGCTCGACCAGTTGAAACGACGCCCCACGGTGGAGCTGTACCGACTCACCGAGCGGAACCGCGAGGATCTCACGGACGCCCTCCTCGCCCGCCTGCGGACCGAGGTGCGGCAATGACCCTGCCCTTCACCGGCATCCCCACCTTCGCCAAGGTGCCCCGCTACGACCCGGCCGAGGCCCCCACCCCCCACGTCGCGATCCTCGGCATCCCGACCGATGAGGGCGCGACGCAGCATCCGGGCGCCCGCTACGGCCCCCGGGCGATCCGCGAGGCCTCGACCCAGTTCCCCTACTACAAACGCGGGCGGGGCTACTACGACCCCGAGCGGGACCGACCCATGCTGGCGGAGCTGGAGCTGCGCGACGCCGGCGACGTGGAGGTCGTCCCCACGCTTTTCGAGGAGAACGCCAAGCGGATCGCCGAGGCGGTGGCCGGGCTGCTCTCCCGCGGGGTCTTCCCCGTCTGCCTGGGCGGGGACCACAGCGTGACGGCCGCCATCCTGCCGGCCTTTTCGGACACGCCCATCCACCTGGTGCAGATCGACGCCCACATGGATTTCGCGGACCGCCTCTCCGGCGCGCCCGGGACCCACGCCAGCCCCATGCGCCGGGCCCGCGAACTCGCCCACGTGCAGAGCCTCACGCAGGTCGGCATCCGGAGCATCGTGTCGAGCACGGATGATTACGCGGCGGCCAGGGAGCTCGGCAATCGCATCGTCACCACGGAGGACGTGCTGGAGCGGCCGGGGCACGACTGGTGGGCCGATCTCACGGGGGACGCCTATCTCACCCTGGACATTGATGCCTTCGACCCGGCCGCCGCCCCCGGCACCGGCTTTGCGGAGCCGGGGGGCCTCCAGTTCCGCGACGTGGCCCGGTTGCTCACGACGCTGACGAGGCGCCTTCGCCTCCGGGGGATGGACGTGGTCGAGGTGAATCCCTACCTGGATGCCTCCCGGCGCACGGCCCTTCTCGCCGCGCGGACGATCCTGGAGGCCCTGAGTTGCATCTTCGATCCCCCCATCTCTCACCCCTGATCCGGGACCAGCGCCCGTGCCGCCCAGGCTCTTCCTGGATGCGTCGGGATCCCGGAAACAGACCGGTGGCCTGGCCTCCACGAACCCAAACAACACAGCAAGGGATGTTGGCGACCGTTTGAGTCCGAATTGTCCTTGACACGTACAGGGGCGCATGGTAGGAGGACTCAGGTTTGCGGAGGGCGGCACGCCGCCGTCACGTTCTTCCCCTCCGGAACGGCCCCAGCAGGATGGATCACACGTCGAGCCTCGGTCCCCGGAACGGCGGATCCTCTCCTTCCGCCGCCTGGTGGACTGCGCTCCTGGACACGATCACCCGCTTGCGCCGCAGGCAGAGCCCGCCTGCCGCGGCTTCACTCAGTGTGGACTCATCCCAGACCGCGCCAGGTGCGCCCGCCGGATTCCCCCATGCTGAACTCATCCAGGCAGTCCTCCGGCGCTATGCCACGCTCCTCGAAGTCCCCTTGAGCTTCCGCACCGGCGCCAACGGCTACTCCCGGCCG
>JACQXP010000194.1 GCA_016208645.1 Candidatus Methylomirabilota bacterium
TGGCGATGCCGGTCATCATCGCGGGCCTCCGGATCGCCACGGTCACGGTCATCGGCATCGCGACCATCGCCGCGTATATCAATGCCGGGGGGCTGGGGACGCTGATCTTCACCGGGATCGCCCAGGACTTCCCGGCCAAGATCATGGTCGGCGCCGGCTTGGCGTCCGCCATGGCCGTGGGTGCGGACGCCGGCCTGTCCCGGCTGGAACGCCGCCTGCGCGCCAACCGGGCGGCGTAGGGGTCCTCAGTGGTTGAAGCGGCCTGGGCCTATCTCCTCAATCATCCGAAGCTGTTCCGCGATGCGCTGGTCACCCATCTCACGCTGAGCGCCAGCGCCCTGGCGATCGCGACGATCCTGGCGGCGCCGCTCGGAATCATCCTCGGCCGATACCCCCGGGCGGCGCTGGTCGCCATCAATGCGGCAAACGTCGCCCGGACCGTCCCCAGCCTGGCCATCCTGGCCATCATGCTGCCGATCCTGGGAACGGGGTTCCTGCCCTCGCTGGTGGCCCTGACCATCCTGGCCATCCCGCCGATCCTGATCAATACCTCCGTCGGGATCCGGCAGGTGGACCCGGATGCGGTCGAATCGGCCCTGGGAATGGGGATGAGCCGGCTCCAGGTGATGGGAAAGATCGAAGTGCCCATGGCGCTGCCGGTCATCTCGGCCGGCGTCCGGACCGCCGGGGTCCAGGTGGTGGCGGGCGCCACCTTGGCCGCCTTCATCGGCGGCGGGGGCCTGGGGGGCTTCATCACCAGCGGCATCGCCCTGATGCAGCTCCCGCTCCTTTTGGTCTGGGCGGTCCCGATCGCCCTGCTCGCCATCGGGACCGAGATCCTCTTCCACCTCCTGGAGCGGACCCTCACCCCCAGGGGCATGCGGCCGGGATCGTCATGATCCTCCTGGAATCCCTGACCAAGCTCTTCCCCCCGCATCGTAATGGACGGCGAGGATGTCACCCGGATGGACCCGGTCGCGCTGCGCCGACGCATGGGATACGTCATCCAGCAGATCGGACTGTTTCCCCACCTGACGATCGGGGAGAACATCGCCACCGTGCCCCGGCTGCTGGGCTGGCCGGCCGCGCGAATCGGGGCGCGGGTGGACGAACTCCTCACCCTGGTCGGCATGGACCCGGCGATCCACCGCGCCCGGTATCCACGCGAGCTTTCCGGCGGGCAGCGGCAGCGGGGCGGCGTGGCCCGTGCCCTGGCCGCCGACCCATCGGTTATGCTCATGGATGAGCCCTTCGGCGCCATTGATCCCATCACGCGCCTGCGGCTGCAGAACGAGTTCCTGAGGATCCTGAGGACGATCCGCAAGACGGTCGTCTTCGTGACCCACGACGTGGACGAGGCGATCAAGATGGGCGACCGGATCGCCATCCTGCGGGACGGTCGCCTGGTCCAGTACGGCACGCCCGATGACATCCTGGCCCACCCGGCGAACGGTTTCGTGGAGGAGTTCGTCGGGGCCGACCGCGCGCTGAAGCGCCTCGACCTGGTGACGGTGCGGGAGGTCATGCAGGCCGACTCCAGTGCCCCCACCTTGCCAGCCGGCGCCTCCATCCGGCACGACGCCACGGCCAAGGAGGCGTTATCCGCGATGCTAGCAATGGATCAGGAAGGCTTGCGCGTGGTGGGTGCGGACGGCCGGCTCGTCGGCCTCGTGTTCCTGTCCGGGATCCGGCGCCTGATCGCTGGGAGATCCGATCCCACCGCCTGAGCCCAAATATTTCACCGCCAATCCCGCCACGGGCGGGACAAGAACGCAAAGGTACCTCACTGTTTGGGTTGAGAGGAGAATAGCCCATGGACGTGGTCCGGATCGGAATGGTGGGCGCGCGATACGGGGCGGCCGTTCACCTGCAGAACCTCGCCGCACTGCGGGGCACGCGGGTCCAGGTCACCGGGATCTGCTCGCAGAGCCGCGAGAGTGCCGAGGTGTGCGCGCGCCGCTTCGAGATTCCGTTCGTCACCACGGACTTCGCCGCCCTGCTCGGCCGGAAGGACGTGGACGCGGTGGACCTGTGCGTCCCCCCGGCTCTGCATCACCGCTTCGCCATCCAGGCCGCCGAGGCCGGCAAGCACGTAATCGTCGAGAAACCCCTGACCGGCTACTTCGGCGAGCCGGGCGATCCCGAGCCGATCGGCGACCGGGTCCCGCGGGAGAAGATGCAGAGCGGGGCCCGGAAGAACGTTCGGAAGAACGTTGCCGCCGTGCTGGAGGCGGTGCGCCGGAACCACGTGACCTTGGGATATGCCGAGAACTGGGTCTATGCGCCGCCGGTTGAGAAGCTCCGCCGTCTCATCCAGGTCTCGGGGGGAGCGATCCTGGATCTGCGGGCGGAGGAGAACCATTCCGGCTCCCACTCTCCCTATTCCCGGCACTGGCGACACACCGGCGGCGGCACCCTCCTCCGCATGGGGGTGCACCCGGTCGGGGCCGTGCTGCATCTCAAGGCCTTCGAGGGGCAGGTGAATCACGGCCGCCCCATCCGCCCGGTGTCGGTGGTGGCGGACGTGGCGCCCCTCATGCGGCTGGATGCCGCCCGGCGCGAGCAGCGGAAATGGATTCCGGCCGATCCCGAGGATGTCGAGAACTGGGGCAGCGTCCTCATCGCCTTCGAGGACGGGACCAGGGCCGTCGTCAGCGTGACCGATGCCGGGCTCGGCGGGCTGCAGGAAAAGGTCAGCGTGTACATGACCAACGCCGTCCTGCACGCGAACCTGGCCCAGAACACGGCCGTGCAGGCCTACGCCCCCGACGGCGCCATCTTCGGCGATGAGTATTTCACGGAGAAGCTGGAGACGAAGGCGGGCTGGTCATTCCCCAGCCCGGACGAGGACTGGTTCCGCGGCTACCCCCAGGAGATGCGGGACTTCGTGGACGCCATCCGGGAGGGCCGCGAGCCGCTGGCCGGCGTGACGCTGGCCGCAGACTGCATCGAGGTGATCTACGCCGCGTACCTCGCCGCCGAGGAGGGCCGCCGCGTGCCACTGCAGCTCTTCTAAGTGCTGCGGAACACAAATACGGCGACTCTCATTTCCGCTCCCTCTGCCGGGTACCCTCTGGGTGTGGGAGAGGGCGGGGGGTGAGGGTGCAAGGAAGGGGCCGTGCCGACGGTCCCCCTCACCCTCACCCTCTCCCACAGCGGGGAGAGGGGATCGAAAGGTTGCGTCGAGACAATACCTCACCGTATTTCTGGCCAGAAGGGCTAAGCCCCCGCTCAAAGGCGCAGGGACCCTCGCCGCTCCTTGATGTCTTGCAAGCGACAGATGACGAACACTCCAGGCGATGCGGCTGCTGTTTCGCCGTTGACAAGCACCATGCGTCAGAGGTAGAAGGGCGCACACGGCTGGACCGGGGGGCGCCGAGGACAGGTCGTGGCCGTCGAGCCCCCGGGTCACCGACTGTTGGTGGCTTCCGGCGCAAGACGCGTCCGCCGACCCGGTGGATGTCAGGAGCCCGGCATCGGCGTGACATTGAGAGGTCTCGAGCGCAATCTAGAATGCCGATTGTGCCAACCTCCCCCGCGGGGGAAACAAAGGAGGATCGTGCCATGCGAAGCCGCTCACTCATGAGGATCGCGATCGGTGCGGTGGTCGCGCTGGCGTTGGGCGCTGCCGGCGCCCAGGCCGCGGAGCTCCGCCTGTTGACCTGGAAGGGATATGCCCCCAACGAGGTGGTCGTGCAGTTCGATAAGGAGACCGGCATCAAGGTGAACTTCACCTACTCCAACAACGAGGAGATGATCTCCAAGCTCCGGGC
>JACQXP010000195.1 GCA_016208645.1 Candidatus Methylomirabilota bacterium
GGCTTGACCCGGTCCGCCTTCAGCGCAGTGGTGGATTTCGCCCAATCGAAATCCAGCGGATTCAACGGCTCGTCGAACGAAATCGCGAACGGTTGTTGAGGAGCTGGAATGAATACTTCAACGATTGACCCGCAAGAAGCACGGGCTCTTCACGTCCGAGTGACGGACGACGACCTTGCGGTCGACCTCTTGGACGGTCGAACCGTAGTCGTCCCATTGGCTTGGTATCCGCGACTTCTGCATGGTACTCGGCAGGAGCGGAATCGTTGGCGGTTGATCGGTCGCGGAGTGGGTATTCACTGGCCCGATCTGGACGAGGACCTCAGCGTTGAGGGGCTGCTAGCCGGACGACCCTCCGGTGAGAGCCAGCGTTCTTTGAAGCGCTGGCTGGAAGCGCGTGAGTCGGCACGGCCTAAGCGCATCCAGCCGGCGCGGGAGAAGCGGCGTCCTCAAACAGGTCGGCGTGCCGCGCGCGGCTGCTTCGCAACGCGTTACACGGCAGGAAGTGTCAAACGGGACGTAGGATACTTTATGTACTTTTTGTCAAAACTCGGCAAATCGGAGCGGACACGATTCACGCTGATCCTGCTGGTGGCCGCTCTGGGTGCGCAGGCGCCCGCGGCTGCCGGGGTGGCCGACCCGGTGGTGGTCCGAGGGCCGCAGCGGCTACTGGTGGTTGCGGTCCGCTTCCCCGGCACAGACCCCTCGCTCGCCTTGCCTCGGATTGCGGAAAAGGTGGGCAAGGTGGGCGAATACATCCGGACCGTCTCCTACGGGAAGGCGTGGTTGGAAGCGAAGGTGACTGGCTGGTACGGGATGCCCGGCCCGCTCAGCGAGTATAGGGTCAGCCCGCTCAATTACAAGGTGGATAAAGGGCGGGTGCGCCGCCTTGTGGCCGATGCCCTGGCTGCCTCGCGACGGGACGCGGACCTGGGGACCTACCGCGTCATCTGGATCGTGGTCGGGGCCTTCACCAGGCCCGGGGAAGGCTACGGGATGATCGCCTATTGCGCGAATCCCGGGATGCTTTCGGGAGTGCTGGGTGCCAAGCCCAGGCTAGAAGCGGTGGACCTTCCCGGGGGTGGCTCGTTCTCTGGGCCGGTCATCGTGAGCGCTGAAAACGCCCATGTCGGTCACGCGGCCCACGACCTGCTGCATGCGCTCGGCGGCGTACAGGACGGCAAACGGGTCGTGCCCGACCTTTATGACTTCGACCGGCAAAGCAATCCGCCAGAGGGGCGCCTGTCGCCCGAGCTCTTTGCCATCCATGCTGGCCCCTGGGACATCATGAGCCAGCACTTCATCGTGGTCACCAAGCCACCCCCGCCCCCATCCTCGTTCACCCGGCTCCAGCTCGGCTGGATCGAGCCTGCTCAGGTGGTCACCGTCCGCCCTGGCGAGACCCGGGAAGTGAGGCTCCAGCCCCTGGCCCTGGGCCGGGGGCTTCTGGCCGTTCGCGTCCCGATCGATGCGCACCGGTCCCTGCTGATCGAGAATCGCCAGCCGGTGGGGGACGACGCGGTGTTGCCCGCCGCGGGCGTTCTCGTCTTGGAGGTCGACACGGCACGCGAGGAAGGGGCCGGGATCGTTCGTGCAGCCGATGCCAACCCCGGTGTGCCCCGCCTGCAGGCGGCGCCGTTCGTCCCAGCGGCGGGCCAGGTCCGGTATTACCGGAACGCGGACGTGGGGGTGGCGGTTGCGCCGCTCGCGGTCGAGCCCGATAGGACTCTGCGGCTCGTCGTCACCACGCCGAAGCGGATTACGGATTTCGTGCCGGACGACCGCCGCTGAACCCTCCGGCGCTACGTTCGTTCAAAAGCAACTTTCCAAGAAGGGGCACCTTGAACGAAACCTACGAGGATCCCCCCGTGCCCGGACAAGCCTGCTTGTGAGCAGGGAATGGGCCATCCCCATCCCGCTGTTTCCCTCCTCCGCCCGGACAGCCTCCCCCGCCCCCCTGAGGCGCCCCCCTGACCTCCGGTCGCAAATCCCTTCCCCCGGCCCCTCGGTTCGGATACAATCCCTGAGGCGGGATTCTTCCTGAATCGGCTTCGTGAGTCTGAAGGCCGACACCCCGAGTTCGGTTACTACTTGTCCGCATTCCTGTCTGCTGTACGGAGCGTTGGTTTGGTCTTGCAGGCGGATCTCCGCGGGCGCTTCGGCGAACAATTTGACAATTGGTGGGAGTCAGCCAAAGCCTCGCTCCCGACGCCGCGGGTTCCGTTTTCAGTGATCGCCGAACTGAGAAACCACGCGCTCAAACGAGGAGAACTGTTACCGCGCGTGACTGTTGTCGCGCGGGTTAGGCATCCCGCGATCGAAGAAGTCGCCTTCAGCCGAGGTTCTACAGGAGTTGCATCGCCTGATCCCTGCCTTCCAAGAGATCTTCCGCTCGCTGAATGAGGATAAGCCGCCATTAGAGGTCTCATCGATCGAATATCTGCTCGACAAAGACGGACCCGCAGTATCCTTCACCGAACTGATCGCGGGTTTTTCGGAACACGTTGCCGCGACTGTACGTCTCGTTCAAGAAGCTGATGGCATGTTCCAGCCGCGGAAGTAATATCGTTGCAGACGCGTGGGTTGCCTAACTTGCGGCTGCGCCCGGGGGCGGCCGCCCCAGGCCCCGCTGATTCGAAACAGCTATGAGTGGCCGCCGCGGGCGAGCCACATGGTCGACGGACGTAGAGTGACGATGGCGACACCAAGAGAGGTCAACAGAAAAGTCGACGCTATGTGGAACGATCCGGTGGAGCGGGTGCGTGTCCTGGCTGAGTTACAGAAGTATGGCCAAGTGACGTACGAGCGAGAGGCGGAACGAGTCCACCTTGCGATTCTCAAGCTGTGCGACGCTCGGGCCGATCGTGTGATCGAACTTGTTGCCGCAGAGAAACGCGACTATCGCGACGTCCTGATGTGGGCAGAATACCCGGGCGAAGGTCAAGCCCTTTGGGCACTCCGCTCAGATCTATCGAACGAAGAGCGCCTCCAGCTTGAGGAGCTTCGGCGGCAAGACCGGCAGCAATATCAGGATTGGCTGAAGAAATGAAGGCGCCGTCGAACATCCGCGTGAACCTGACGGCCCGTCCCGTCACGGCCCTTGCAAGGAGCGCAAGGTCCGCGCCGGTCCGCCCCGCAGGTTAGGCGGGGCGTTCTACGGCGTCGTGGCGGGCTATGCCGAGCCACTCGCGCCGTTCCGGGGCGGTCCAGGCACGGCACTGGGGAGCGCTCCTGGCGAAGATTGCGAAGGCGACATAGACTGGCGCGTCCCCTGATATGGCTCATCCAGGAACGGCCGCGGACGAGTTCGCCGTCAGGTATTATCGCTGGTCGCTGGAGGACTGCCGGCGCGAGATCCGCGAGGACTTTCCGCTGCTCCGGACGGTCAAAAGCAGCCTGGCGATCCGGGCGCTGGCATACCTGGAGTCGTTTCCCGGCGATGATCGACTCCGCGTGGCGACGGGGCTCGTCAGGCGGTGCCACCGCAAGGCGCTCGAGATCACGGGAGAATCCTGGACCGTCCACGACGAGGCAATCCATCTCGCCGTCCACCGGGTCTTGCAGCCGGCCTTTCTCTCGCGGGCGGAGACGCCCGAAAACAAGCGGGCCCTGCTCGGCTATTTCTACCGCGAACACCCGTGATGGGGGTTACTGGGAGGCGTGACGTGCATTACCTGCTGTTCTACGACGTCGTGGCGGACTATGCCGAGCGGCGCGCGGCGTTCCGGGCGGCGCACCTCGCGCACGCGCGGCGCGCCGTCGAGCGCGGGGAACTGCTCCTGGGCGGCGCGCTGGCCAACCCCGTGGATGGCGCGGTGCTCCTCTTCCGCGCATCCTCCCCGGCCGTGGCCGAAGCCTTCGCGGCGGCCGATCCCTACGTGACGAACGGCCTCGTCACCCGATGGCGCGTGCGCCAGTGGACGACGGTGGTCGGCGAGGGAGCCGCCCTGCCCCTCGTCGGCCCTGGGGCGTGAGCTGAAAGGTGTCCGATACCTTTTGGCCAGTCGTCAAGCGACCTTGAGACGGCGGGACGGCTTGAGGACGACACGCACGCGAACACCCAGCCGGGCGAGCATGTCAATGAGCGCGTCGCTGCTGAACAGGTCGATCCTCCCTCGGAGGAGGTCGCTCACGCGAGGCTGGGTGACGCGCAGAATCTTCGCCGCTTCAGCCTGCGTAAGATCCCGGGACGCGATCAGCTTCTGGAGCTGGATCATCAGGTCAGACCGGATCAGGAGATGCGCGGCCTCCTCAGGGCGGAAGCCCAGATCGCGAAAGACATTTCCGCTCGATCGAGCCATCTTGAGCTTCATCTTGGACCTACCCTCTCGTAACATCTTCTCTCCGTCGCCTCATGAGCAGGGCACGAAACCGGTCTCGAGCGAGTTCCAAATCACGCGTCGACGTCTTCCTGGTGCGCTTCTCGAAGGCGTGAAGTACGTAGACGCCCTCCGCGAACTTCGCCAGGTAGAATATCCGGTGTGCAAGCCCGGTGTGGATACGGATCTCCTGAACCCCGGGGCCAACGCTGGGAATCGGCTTCCAGTCGTTCGGCTCAAGCCCCTGTTGCAAACGACGGAGCTGAAAGCCCGCCACCCGGCGAGCATCGGGCGGAAAGGCCCTCAGGTCGCTTCGCGCTGACCCCAGCCAGAAGATAGGCTTGTCCGACACGGCACAATATATAAGTTTTCATATAGGCGGTCAAGCCCAAACGGGACCACGCCGCCTCACGCTGGCCTTCGGTCAGCGACTGCGGCTGGCTCGGGGTGATTCGTAAGGTTTCGTTCGCCCACCGCGGCTGAAGGCGGGTCGCAGGCTTCTCGATGTTTTCTGGAGGGAATGAGCGACGTGAGACTGCGAAGGAGAAGGCGTCGTCACGGCAGGCTGGTCGATCCCATCAGGTACCTGTCGATACCCCGGGCGGCCTGGCGGCCCTCGGCGATGGCCCACACGATCAGGGACTGCCCGCGCTGCATGTCGCCCGCGGTGAAGACCCCCGGCACGCTGGTCATCCAGTTCTCGTCCCGCCAGACGTTGCCCCGCTCGGTGAGTTTGACGCCGAGCTGGTCGAGCATCCCGTTCCGCTCCGGACCCAGGAAGCCCATGGCCAGCAGGACCAGGTCCACCTCCATCTCGAATGCGCTGCCCGGGATCTCCCGCATCGTGGGCCGGCCGTTGCCGTCCGAGACGAATTCGACCCGCACGGCGCGCAGCCGCTCCACCCGGCCGTCCCGCCCCGAGAACCGCGTGGTGGAGATGCAGTAGTCCCGGATCCCTCCCTCCTGGTGTGCCGAAGAGGTCCGGAAGATGTTCGGCCAGAGGGGCCAGGGGTTGTCCGGCGCCCGCTCCTTGGGCGGCATGGGCAAAAGCTCGAACTGGTGCACCGACGCGGCCCCCTGCCGGTGGACCGTCCCCAGGCAGTCGGCGCCCGTGTCGCCCCCGCCGATGATCACCACCCGCTTTCCCTTGGCAGTGATGAACTCCCCTTCCGGAGTCTGATCCCCCTCGCAGCGCCGGTTCTGGAGCGGCAGATACTCCATGGCGAAGTGGATCCCCCGGAGCTCTCGTCCGGGGACCTTGAGATCGCGGGGAAGGGTGGATCCGCCCGCCAACAGGATGGCGTCGAACTCGCTCCGGAGGGTCTCCACGGGAATGTTCACCCCGACGTTCGCGTTGACCCGGAAGGTGATCCCCTCCTTGCGCAGAAGCTCCAGGCGCCGGTCCAGGACCCGCTTCTCCATCTTGAATTCGGGGATCCCGTACCGCAGCAGGCCGCCGATCCGGTCGGCCCGCTCGAAGACCGTGACCCGATGGCCCGCGCGGTTGACCTGTTGCGCGGCCGCCAGCCCGGCCGGGCCGGAGCCGACGATGGCCACCTTCTTCCCGGTCCGCGTGAGCGGCGGCTCGGGCGTGATCCACCCGGCCTCGAAGGCGTGATCGATGATCGCCAGCTCGATGGCCTTGATCGTGACCGGGTCGTCGTTGATTCCCAGCACGCAGGACCCCTCGCACGGGGCGGGGCACAGCGTCCCGGTGAACTCCGGGAAGTTGTTCGTCGCGTGCAGGCGGTCAATGGCCTCCCGCCAGCGTTTCCGGTACACCAGGTCGTTCCAGTCCGGGATGATATTCCCCAGGGGACACCCCTGGTGACAGAAGGGAACGGCGCAGTCCATGCAGCGCGCGCCCTGCTTCTGGAGCGTCTCCACCGGCCAGGGCAGCATGACCTGCTTCCAGTCCCGGATCCGCTCCTCCACCGGCCGGTAGGGCTGCTTGGCGCGCGTGAACTCGAGGAAGCCGGTGGGCTTACCCATGGGCCCCCTCCATGACCGCCCGCTCCCAGGGGATGCCCTCCACCTCCGCGCGTTTCATCGCAGCGAGCGCCCGCTTGTAATCCCGCGGCATCACCTTCACGAACTTGGCGAGCATGCGGTCCCAGTTGGCCAGGACCTTCCGGGCCCGGGTGCTCTGGGTGTTCTCGGCATGCTTCCGGATGAGATCCTGGACCAACTCCCGGTCTTCCGTCGCCTCGAGGGGCTCGAGGTCCACCATCCCCTTGTTGCAGCGCCGCTCGAAGTCGCCCTCCTCGTCCAGGACGTAGGCGACTCCCCCGCTCATGCCCGCGGCGAAGTTGCGTCCCGTCCGGCCAAGGATCACCACCCGACCGCCGGTCATGTACTCGCAGCCGTGGTCCCCGACCCCCTCCACCACGGCGAGGGCGCCGCTGTTTCGCACCGCGAAGCGTTCCCCCGCCACGCCGCGGAAGTAGGCCTCGCCGGAGGTGGCGCCATACAGCACCACGTTCCCCACGAGGATGTTCTCCTCGGGGACGAAGGTCGCCTCGCGCGGCGGGTAGACGATGAGCTTGCCGCCTGAGAGCCCCTTCCCCAGGTAGTCGTTGGAATCCCCCTCCAGGACCAGGGTGATGCCCCGGGGAATGAAGGCCCCGAAGCTCTGCCCCGCCGACCCGCTGAAGTGGATATGGATCGTGTCCTCCGGCAACCCGCCCCCCCCGTACCGCGTCGTCACCTGGGAGCCCAGGATCGTGCCGACCGTCCGGTGGACGTTCCGGATGGGCAGGCGCAGGTGCACCGGTTCGCGTCGTTCCAGGGCGGCGCGGCAGAGCGGCACGAGGGTGGTCATGTCGAGGGATTTCTCGAGGCCGTGTTCCTGCTCCCGCACCTTGCGGATCGCCACTTCAGGGCCGACCTCGGGCCGGTGCAGGATCGAGGAGTAATCGAGCCCGCGGGCCTTCCAGTGATCCAGCGCCCGCTTGACATCGAGCCGATTCACCTGCCCGATCATCTCGTCCATGGTTCGGAAGCCGAGCTTCGCCATGTACTCCCGGACCTCCTGGGCGATGAACCGGAAGAAATTCTCGACGAATTCCGGCTTGCCGGTGAATCGCTTCCGCAGCTCGGGATCCTGGGTGGCGACGCCCACCGGGCAGGTGTTCAGGTGGCAGACCCGCATCATGACGCAGCCCATAACCACCAGGGGCGCCGTGGCGAACCCGTACTCCTCGGCACCCAGGAGGGCCCCGATGACCACGTCGCGGCCGGTCTTCATCTGGCCGTCCACCTGGACCGTGATCCGGTCGCGGAGCTTGTTGAGGACGAGCACCTGCTGGGTCTCGGCGAGACCCAGCTCCCACGGGACCCCGCCGTGCTTGATCGAGGTGAGGGGCGAGGCGCCGGTGCCGCCGTCGTGCCCGGAGATCAGGACGACGTCCGCGTGCGCCTTGGAGACGCCGGCGGCGACCGTGCCCACGCCGACCTCGGAGACCAGCTTGACGTGCACCAGATGAGCTGTGCAAGATCCTCGATCGAGTAGATATCGTGATGCGGAGGCGGTGAGATCAGTCCCACGCCCGGGGTCGAGTACCGGACCTTGGCGATCCAGGGGTAGACCTTGTGACCCGGGAGTTGGCCACCTTCGCCCGGCTTGGATCCCTGGGCCATCTTGATCTGAAGGTCCGTGCAGTTGACCAGGTACTCGCTGGTGACCCCGAAGCGGCCCGACGCCACTTGCTTGACCGCACTGCGGCGCCAGTCGCCGTTGGGGTCCCGCTTGTAGCGAGCCGAATCCTCGCCCCCTTCCCCGGTGTTGGACCGGGCGCCCAGCCGGTTCATGGCGATGGCCAGCGTCTCGTGCGCCTCCTGGCTGATGGAGCCGTAGGACATGGCGCCGGTGGCGAAGCGCTTCACGATGGACTCGACCGGCTCGACCTCCTCCAGCGGAATCGGCTGCTCGGCGAGCTTGAACTCGATGAGCCCGCGGAGCGTGCACAGGTTCCTGCTCTGGTCGTCCACCAGGCGGGTGTACTCCTTGAAGATCCTGTACTGGCCGCTCCGGGTGGCGTGCTGGAGCTTGAAGACCGTGTCCGGATTGAACAGGTGGTATTCCCCGTCGCGCCGCCACTGGTATTCGCCGCCCCACGGGAGGTCGGGCTTCGTCACCAGCCGGTCCGGGAAGGCCAACCGGTGGCGCCGGATCGCCTCCTCGGCGATCACGTCCAGGCCCACGCCGCCGATCCGTGACGCCGTCCAGGTGAAGTACTGCTGCACGAATTCCCGGCTAAGGCCGACGGCCTCGAAGATCTGGGCGCCGCAGTAGCTCTGTATCGTCGAGATCCCCATCTTGGAGATGACCTTGAGGATCCCCTTGTTCAGCGCCTTGATGTAGTTCTTGACTGCCTTCGTGTGATCCAGATCCGGCAAGATCCCCTGGCGGATCATGTCGTCCAGGGTCTCGAAGGCCAGGTAGGGGTTGACGGCGCCCGCCCCGTAGCCCAGGAGCAGCGCGCAGTGGTGGACCTCCCGCGCATCCCCGGACTCGATCACCAGGCCGACCTTGGTGCGGGTCCCTTTCCGGATCAGGTGGTGATGCACCCCGGCCGTGGCCAGCAGGCTCGGGATCGGCGCGTGCTCCAGGTCCACGCCCCGGTCGGACAGGATCAGGATGTTGTAGCCGCGCTGGATGGCCTGGCTGGCCCGGCGGCACAGCTCGTCCAGCGCCCGCGCCAGGCCCGCCCCGCCCTCGGCCACCGGGAACAGCATCGACAGCGTGAGGGACCGGAACCCGTGGGCGGTGACGTGGCGCAGTTTGGCCACCTCGTGGTTGTCCAGGATGGGGAACCTGATCTTGATCTGGTGGCAGCTCTCCGGCTCCGGCTTCAACAGGTTTCGTTCCGGGCCGATGGTGCTTTCCATGGAGGTCACCAGTTCCTCCCGGATGGCGTCCAGCGGCGGATTGGTCACCTGGGCGAAGAGCTGCTTGAAATAATCGTACAGGAGGCGGGGGCGGTTGGACAGGACCGCCAGCGAGGTGTCGGTCCCCATGGAGCCCACCGGCTCCTCCCCCTTCACGGCCATGGGGGCCAGCAGGATGCGCAGGTCCTCATGCGTATAGCCGAAGACCTGCTGCCGCTGGAGCACCGTGGCGTGGTCCGGCTCGTGCACGTGGGGGGGCTCGGGCAGCTCCTCCAGCGCGACCAGGTGCTGCTTCAGCCACTCCGCATAGGCATGCTCGGTGGCATAGGCGTGCTTCAGCTCCGCGTCGTCGATGATCCGGCCCTGGGCCGTGTCCACCAGGAAGATCCGTCCGGGATGGAGGCGCTCCTTGAGGAGGATGTTCTCGGGCGGGATGTCCAGCACCCCCACCTCCGAGGCCATGATGACCAGATCGTCCTTGGTGACGTAGTAGCGGGAGGGCCGAAGGCCGTTGCGATCCAGGACGGCGCCGATCACCGTGCCGTCGGTGAAGGCGATGGACGCCGGGCCGTCCCACGGCTCCATCAGGCAGGAGTGGAACTCGTAAAAGGCCCGCCGCTCCGGGCTCATGCTTTCGTGGCCGCTCCAGGCCTCCGGGATCATCATGAGGATCGCGTGGGGCAGCGGCCGCCCGGCCATGACCAGGAACTCCAGCACGTTGTCGAAGATCGCCGAATCGCTCCCCCCCTCCAGCACGATGGGGAGAATCTTCTTGAGGTCGGGGAGCCGGTCCGATTCACACAGCGCCTCGCGCGCGTGCATCCAGTTGATGTTCCCGCGGAGCGTGTTGATCTCCCCGTTGTGGGCCAGGTACCGGTAGGGGTGCGCCAGCGGCCAGGAGGGGAAGGTGTTCGTCGAAAACCGCTGGTGGACGAGGGCCAGCGCCGATTCCACGGCCGGGTCCACCACGTCGGGGAACATGGTCTCGATCTGGTCCGCCGAGAGCATCCCTTTGTAGATAAGCGTGTTGGAGGACAGGCTCGGCACGTAGAAGCGCTTCCGCGCGGGCATGTCCGAGCCGTAGATGGCGTGCTCCACCCGCTTCCGGATGACATACAGCTTCCGCTCGAACGCTGGATCGTCGCGGAGTGCCGCGTCCCGTCCGATGAATATCTGCTTGAAGATGGGTTCAACGGCCCTGGCGCTGGGTCCCACCGGTGAGTCGTCCGTGGGAACGTCGCGCCATCCCAGGAGCGCCTGGCCCTCTTCCCGGATGATCTCCTCGAAGACCGCCTGGCACCGGGCCGCCTGGCCCGGGTCGGTGGGAAGGAAGACCAGGCCGGCGCCGTACCAGCGGGGGGCCGGCAGGCTGATCCCGAGCGTGCCGCATTCGCGCGCCAGGAAGGCATGGGGCATCTGGATGAGGATGCCCGCCCCGTCTCCCGTGTTGACCTCGCAGCCGCAGGCGCCGCGATGCAGCAGGTTCTTCAGGACGCTGAGCGCCTGGGTGACGATCCGGTGGGACTTCCGTCCCTTGATGTCCACCACGAATCCGACCCCGCAACTGTCGTGCTCGAATTGGGGATCGTACAGCCCTTGCCTGGCAGGCATTCCCGGATCCACTGACGCCCCTTCCCTGTCGGTCACGCTGATCTCCTCGCATGCCCCTGCGCCCGCCCATGTCTTGGCGCCGCCTGGCTGGATCTGGAGGCTGCCCCACTCCCGGCCATTCGGCGCTGCCTGTTTTCCATAGCCGGGCTAGAGTAGCGCAGTGTCAAGCATAAGTCACCTGGAAATTAAAATATACTTTACATTAACAATGCTTATGCTGTAATCTGCCGCGCATGAACCTCGAGATCCTGAAGCTCTACTGCGACATCGTCCGCCTGCGCAGCTTCTCTCAGGGCGCAGCCGCCAACCAGATCTCCCAGTCTGCCGCCAGCCAGGCCGTCCAGCAACTGGAAGCGGAACTCGACGTCCTCCTCATGGACCGGAGCAAGCGACCCTTCATGGTCACCCCGGAAGGCCGGACCTTTGCCGAGGGGTGCCGCGCCCTGCTCCAGGGCTTTGAGAAGGTCCGGGCCGAGATCGCCTCCTCCCGGACGCAGGTGACCGGGAGCGTGCGGGTGGCCGCCATCTACTCGGTCGGCATCCACATCATGAGCGATCACATGCAGCGGTTTATGTCGCTCTACCCGCAGGTCAAGGTCCGCCTGGAGTACCTGCACCCGCACAAGGTGGTGGACGCGGTCCTGAACGACGAGGCCGACCTGGGGATCCTCTCCTACCCCCCGGCCAATCGTTCGCTCACCATCCTCCCCTGGCGATCGGAAACCATGGTCTTCGTCTGCCATCCCACCCACCGACTGGCCCGGCGCAGACTCATCACGGCCGCCGATCTGCATGGCGAGAACTTCGTGGCCTTCGACGCCGACCTGCGGATTCGCAAGGCCATTGACCGGTGCCTCCGCCAGCACGATGCGCGGGTCAAGGTGATCATGGAGTTCGACAACATCGAGACGATCAAGCAGGCCATTGCCATCGGCGCCGGGGTCGGTATCCTGCCCCGGCCGACCATCCTCAAGGAGGCCGGGAACCGCACCCTGGCGGCGATTCCCCTGGCCATGGCCGAACTGGTCCGACCCCTGGGGATCATTCACCGGCGGGGCAAACTCTTCACCCCTACCATCGGTCGGTTCCTCGAGCTCCTTCGGCAGTCAGACGAGAAACCTACCCCGCCTTGACGGGTCGACGCGAAACACCTCGGAACAGAACGCCCGACAGGGCGGCAGAACCAGGTGTAAGCACCCCGTGGAGAGGGAGGTCGAGAAGCGGAGAAAGAAACGCGACTGGAGAGAGGTGAGCAGAGGTGGGTCTTCCCTGTGGGCTGGCACACGGGTGAAGGTCCGGGCCGAACCGTAATCGCAGGCCTCCCGAATGGCGGCTTCAGAAAACCTTACTGGAACACCTCCGCCAAGGGAATCGTGAGCCCCGGCAGGACATCCTCCCCTTCGAGGCTCTCCTGCTCTCGCAGCAGGCGGGCCGAACCGTCGGTTCGATAGACCGTCACCGTTTTCGCCTGAGGAGCAATGACCCAGACCAAGCGGGCGCCAGCTTCGAGGTAATCCCGCACCTTCTGCTGGATATGAAGGGGGTTATCGGTGGGAGAGAGAACTTCAACAGCCAAATCGGGGGCACCTGAAAAAAACCCCTCAGGGATTTGACCCCCCGGCAGCCTGTGGCTCGAGACGAAGGCCACGTCAGGGGCGCGCACCCGCTCGGGATCGGTGGGTAGGCTCAGCACGAAGCCCACGTCCCCCACAAGCACCTCACCACCTCCATGCCTCTCGGTATGCTCCGCCAGCTTGCGGGATATCTTCAAAGTGACCCGGCCGTGAACTCCCCCAACTGGTGCCATCTCTACAACCTCGCCGTTGACCAGCTCGCGCCGGATGTCTCCTTCGCCGAGCCGCCAGAGGTCTTCGGCCGTCACACGGGCTTTGGTAACCATTCCGCACTGCCTCCATTCAAAGCCTGGGCTGGACTATATCACCACGATACCACCAAGGCCAGTCCGATCTTGAAGTCGATCAAAACGGACAGGCGAGGGAGCCGAACCAACTCGAAGGCGCGGAACGCCCGCCGAGAACAAGGAGCAGGTCGCACACCGCAGTCCGGCAGGCCCCTCCAACAACCGCAATGCGTCCACGATCAGCGGCGCTCGGAGTCTGGCATGGCGTAGCTGCACGTGGCATGGGCGATCAGCTTGTCTTGAGCGTCCGCCATGAAGAGGCGCACTTCTCCATAAGCGATGCGCTGCCCAACCTTGAGCACCTGGGCTTGCGCCAGCACATCACCGCCGATGGCCGGCCGCAGGAAGTTCATCTTCAGCTCAATCGTCACGGCCATGGCCTTTAGGCCGATCTGGCCGAGGATCGCCATATACAGCGCCGCGTCGGCCAGGCTCATCAGGCCCCCGCCGAACAGATAGCCTCCCGGGCGGAGCCATTGCGGGTCCCGCTTCCAGCGCGCTACGGCGTAGCCTGGTCGAAACTCCTCGCACGAGATTCCCAGCGACTTGACGAACGGAACTTGCGCATCGAGAAAGCGGCAGAGATCCGCGTGCGTGGGCTGCTCCCCCATGATCCCAGTCCTCCTCCCGCATCCACGTTCACATCGGCCAGCGCCTTGTCTCCCCGGGCGGCGGCGACTCGTCGCGATCTTGGCGGTCTTGGCGGTGAGATGTGTGGGATAAAAATGCCCGCCGATCGGTCGGTCGGCGGGCGGAGACCAGGAAGGCGGCGGGGTTCACATCCGGTATTTACCGAAATCCTCGGGCTTGAGGTTCTCCAGCCACTCCTTCCACTTGTCGGTCTCTTCCTTCTCCTCGGAGATCTCCACGCTCTTGGCCTGCGAGACCACCTTCTCCGTCACGAAGATCGGCGCGTTGACCCGCAGGGCCAGGGCGATGGCGTCGCTGGGCCGGGCGTCGATATTGATGACGTCGCCGTTGTGGTTCAGCTCGATCACCGCAAAGAAGGTATTGTCCTTCAGATCGTTCACGATCACCTGGCGCACCGTCACCCCCAGCCCGTCCAGGATGCTCTTGAGGAGGTCGTGGGTCATGGGTCGGGGCGTAGACACCTTCTCCAGCTCCAGGGCGATGGCATTGGCCTCGAAGATGCCGACCCAGATGGGAAGCGCCTTTCGCTCGTCCACGTCCTTCAAGATGATGATGGGCATATTGGTAATGGGATCCAAGGCGATCCCTCGCACGGTCATCTTGATGAGCATGGGGCCCTCCTTACCTCCCCTGCTCCTGGAAGTGAGGGAACAGCGTGTCGTAACCGACTTCCAGGTACTCCGGCATCACCTTGGTGTCCGCCAGGACGGGCATGAAGTTCGTGTCACCCGACCAGCGTGGGACCACGTGCAGGTGGACGTGCTCGGCGATGCCCGCCCCCGCGACCTTCCCCAGGTTGAAGCCGATATTGAAGCCCTCGGCGCGGAGCGCGACCTGAAGGATCCGGGTGCAGCGCTGGGCTGCCTGCATGATTTCGAGGGATTCCTCGGGAGAGAGCTGGCCCAGGTCCGAGCAGTGTCGATAGGGCACGATCATGAGGTGGCCATTGGCGTATGGATAGAGGTTCATCACCACGTACGTCGATGGCCCGCGAAAGAGGATAAGGTTCCGCCGGTCAGCACCCTCGCGCGGTTTCTCGCAAAACAGGCACTCGTCGCCGCGTGTCCCACCGATGTAGGCCATGCGCCACGGGGCCCAGAGTGTCCATGTCATCACGGCCGCCGTGGCGAGCCTGGCGAAGGGGTGGGCTGCTTATCCTCCAAGCCGAGCCGATAGATCGCGATGGAGCGACCCACGCCCTTGAATTTAGCATCGCCCACATACTCTAGCAAGACATTTCTTTGGAGCTGCTCGTCGAAAAATTGATGCCCGCCCCCTCCCGCTTCCGCCAGTGGCCGGCAGTCCACCAGCTTCAACAATTCCTCGACCGTGTCCTGGCTGACGACGATCCCGGTATTGTAGAGGGTCCCGGCCTCGTCCACCCAGACATCGCGCGCCGGCATGCCGGCCTTCTCCACCGCCGGCGAGGGAGTGCCGATCCAGTCCTCATCATCGAAGCCGGAGGCCTGGGTCTTGCCCGACCCCGAGAGGCGGCCGGCGATGTTCACGTTGCGCCCGATGACCGTGTGATCCATGCTGTGGTCGTCCACGATGAAGTGCGCCACCTGGGCGCGCCCCGTGTGGACGCTGATCCCCATCTCGAAGTGCGTCCGGCCGGCCGCGCGCAGCGCCCGCATCATTTCCTGCAGCGCCAGGGCGGTGCGCAAGGCGTTCAGCTCGTCCTGCCGGGTGAGGCGCGCGGCACCGAACGTGATCATCACCCCGTCGCCGGTGAACTTGTCGATCTTCCCGCGGTGCTTCTCGACGATGGAGGCCAGGGGGTCGAAGACCTCGTAGAGGTGGTGGGTCAGCTCCCGCTCCGAGACCCCGCCCTCCGAGGTGCGGGTGAAGCCCCGCAGGTCGGCAAAGATCACCGTGATCTTGCGGGCCAGGCTCACGACCTGGCTGTCCGGAAGGAACCGGTACAGGCGTCCCTCCTCGAAGCGCTCTCGGCGCTGGGCTTCCGTGTGCTCCTGGCCGGCGATGGTCACCGCCTGGCGGATCAGGTCCACCGCCTCGCTGCGCTTGACGGCCTGCAGCAGATCCAGGTAGTCCATGAGCAACTCGCTCCACCCCCTGCGGGCCCCCGCCTCTGCCTTCAGGATCGGGTTTCCCAGGAGCTTCATCCCCAGGCCGCCGAAATCCGCCAGCAGGTACATCAGGACCCGGCTGTTGAAGAGGATCCGGGTGGCGGACTTCTCGTCGTCGTACAGCTCGGGACGGATGGATGGAAAGTTCCGCCGGAGCAGCTCCATCAGCCTGACGTCCTTCCGCTGGAGCCCTTCCCGCAGGCGCTCGCGGCAGGCGGCGTGAATCTCCTTGAATTCGCGCACGCTCACACGAAACCGCTTGTTTTGCTCGACGAGGACCTGGGCGAGGTTCAGGCGGGCCGGGCTGACCTCGGTCAGAGGCAACTGGTCGTCCATGAGACACTCGATGAGCCGGGTATTGAATCGGGAGCCCAGGTTGGAGCGGAGGCGATCCCCGCGCCGGGTCTTGAACCGGGTCCAGGACCGGGCGTGGGCATTCCGATAGGATCCCTGCAGCAACGGGTGGATTTGGTACTTGAGATCGATTTTGATCCCGGGCTGGGAGAAGAATTCCTGGATGACTTCGGCGGCGTCCTTGGAATGGGCCAGCCAGAACAGGTTCAGCAGACCCAGGCGCCGCTCGCGTTCCAGGATGGTGGTGAGGATGGGGTCGAGGGTCTCCTCGAAGCGGCTGGCGGGGCTCCCGGTGCCGCCCCAACTCCCGGGGGCCGCCAGGCCGGCGTCCTTGGTCCGCTGGGCCGCCAGCGCCCGATAGGCGGCGTCCACCAATTCGCGGAAGGCGTTGCGCAGGCTGGGATGCAGCTCGACCAGCAGGCCGTCGCTCTGGCCCGGGACGAGCTGGCCTTCGGGCAGCTCGGGCAGCGGGCTGCCGAAGAGCTCTTCCAGCTCCTGGACCGTGCCCTCGATGAAGCGCGGCGCCAGATCCGCCCGACTCTCGAAGAACGTCCGCATGGAACCTCGAGGGAGGGCCGGATGCAGCCGGCCTCCCCGGCAAGGAAAAAGCAGGGCAACGCCCTGCTCTTCAGGGTGAAACGCGGGCCCGGGACTAGGAGTCTACCAGGGCCTTCAGCTCCTTGCCAGGTTTGAAGTACGGGACGCGCTTGGCCGGGACCTGGACCGGCTTGCCGGTCTGGGGATTCCGACCCTGTCGAGCCCGGCGCTTCCGGACGCGGAAACTGCCGAAACCCCGGAGTTCGACCTTGGCCTCGTTCTTCGCCGCCAGGGCCTGCGAGATGCTGTCGAAGATAGTATCAATGACGACCTCGGTGTCCTTCTTCGTCAGATTGACCTGTGTGGCAACCTTCTCCACGAGATCCGCCTTGGTCATGGAGTCCACCTCCTTCTGCAACCCATCCGCATGCCGCTCAAGACGAAGGACAATGCAAAACTGACAACGGACAACCGACAACCGGTCATCCGCTGACTTGGTCGGTTGTCAGTTGTCGGTTTTCCATTTGAAAATCCGCCGCGACGGCGGGTCATTGCCAGAGATACTGGATGGCGATCGTCGCTGAAGTCCCGCCCGCAGGCAGGACGGGTCCGAGGCCTTCGGTCACCAGGTCCCAGAGCGAGAAACGGCGTCGGCGCTCCTGGATCACCTTCGGGCGGCCGGCGATCCCCACCAGCTTCCCGGCGCGTACGATGGCGTCAGGGAGGTCGCCCAGCTCATCCACCAGGCCCAGCCCGAGGGCCTGCCGCCCGCTGAAGATCCGACCGTCCGCCAGGGGCTCCACCCGGCCCCGATCCAACCGGCGGCCCGTGGCCACCGCCTCGATGAACTGCCCGTGGACGTCGTCCATCACGCCCTGGAGGATCTGTCGCTCTGTCTCGGTCAGGTCCCGGGTGATGGAACCGAGATCCTTGTTCTCCCCCGCCTTGATGACCGTGGTCTTGATCCCGACCTTCTGGAGCAGCCCGCCGATATTCGGGATTTGCAGGATGACCCCGATGCTCCCCGTGATGCTGCCCGGATTGGCGACGATGCGATCCGAGGCGGCGGCGATGTAGTAGCCGCCCGACGCGGCCACGCTCCCGAGCGACGCCACCACCGGCTTCCCCGTCTCCCGGCGGAACTTCAGGACCTCCTGGTAGATCTCCTGCGAGGGTGCCACGGCCCCGCCCGGGCTGTTGATGCGGAGGACCACTGCCTTCACGCTGGGCAGATCCCGGTAGCGAGTGAGCTGCTCGATCACCTCCCGCGGGTCCGTGATCACCCCCTCGATGGGGATGACCGCCACGCGGTCCCCGCCGAAGGGCAAGCGCGGCCCGAGGAACACCGCGGCCAGGCCCACCGCGACCAGGAACACGATGAGCCCGATGAGCAGCCCGACCGCCAGCCGCCGCCCACTCCTTCCGGCCACGCTGCTTACTCCTCCGCGCCCTCCCGCCGGCGCTTCTTCCGCCCGCGGGTCCCGTCCTCCTCGCCCGCAACGTCGCCCTGGGTTTCCAGGATGGCGCGCAGGCTGAGGCCGATCTTCCGCTCCTCGGGATCCAATTTGATCACCTTGAGGGTGAGCTCCTGCCCCACCTGGACCACGTCCTCGGGCTTGTTGACGCGATCGTGGGAGAGCTCGGACACGTGCAGGAGTCCCTCCACGCCGTCTTCCAACTCCACGAAGGCGCCGAAGTCGGTCGTCCGGACCACCTTGCCCTTCACATCCATGCCCACCCGGTATTTCTCCGGCACGGCCGCCTGCCAGGGGTCCTGCTGGATCTGCTTGAGCCCCAAGGAGATCCGATGGTTGGCCTTGTCCACGTGCAGGACGATGGCCTCCACCTTCTCGCCCTTCTTCAGGATCTCGGAGGGGTGGCGCACCCGCTTGGTCCAGGACATGTCGGAAATGTGGATGAGGCCGTCGATCCCCTCCTCCAGCTCGAGGAACGCGCCGAAATCGGCCAGGTTCCGGACCCGGCCCTCCACCCGGGTGCCGACCGGGTAGCGCTCCTCGATGAAGTTCCAGGGGTTGGGTTCGGCCTGGCGCATGCCCAGGGAGATGCGCTTGTTCGCCCGGTCCACGTCCAGGACCACGACCTCGACGGAATCCCCGATGGCCACCACCTTGGAGGGATGCTTGACCCGTTGCGTCCACGACATCTCGGAGATGTGCACCAGGCCCTCGATCCCCTCCTCCAGCTCGACGAAGGCGCCGTAGTCGGTGAGGCTGACCACCTTCCCCTTGAGCTTGACGCCCACGGGGTACTTCTGCTCCACGGCCTCCCACGGATCGGGCAGCCGCTGCTTGTAGCCCAGCGACACCCGCTCGTTGGACCGGTCGAACTTTAGGACGACGACCTCCACCTCGTCCCCGACTTGGAAGAGCTCCGAGGGGTGGCCCACACGTCCCCAGGACATGTCGGTGATGTGCAACAGGCCGTCCAGCCCGCCCAGGTCCACGAAGGCGCCGTACTCGGTGATGTTCTTGACTTTCCCCTTGATCCGCTTGCCGTCCGTGAGGCCGGCCAGCGTCGCCTCCTTGAGATGTTTCCGCTCTTCCTCCAGGAGTTCGCGGCGGGACAGGACGATGTTGCCCCGCTTCTGGTTCAGCTTGATGATCTTCATCGGAAAGGACTTCCCGATGAGCTTGTCCAGGTCCCGGACCGGCCGCAGGTCCACCTGGGAGCCGGGCAGGAAGGCCCGGACCCCGATGTCCACGATCAGCCCGCCCTTGGTCCGCCCCAGGATCATGCCGGCGATGGCCCCGCCCTTGTCGTACACCCGGGACAGCTCGTCCCAGATCTTGATCTTCTCCGCCTTCTCGCGCGAGAGGACGATGAGGCCCTCGCTGTCCTCCTTCTGCTCGAGGTAGACGTCCACCACGTCGCCCACCTTGATCGTGACCTCGCCCGACGGTGTCCGGAACTCCCGCAGCGGGATCAGCCCCTCGGACTTGTAGCCGATGTCCACGAGGACGGCATCCTCGATGATCTCCAGGATGGTCCCCTTGACGATGTCCCCCTCGACGATGTCCCGGACGCTCCGCTCGTAGATCTCCCGCATCTCGGCCGAGGGGCCCGAACTCTCCGCCTCATCGGGATCTGTGGAAAACGGGACTTCCGATTGCACCGGCTGTGATGTCATGCGAACCCATACCTCCTGCACGCGGCTGTGAATTTGGAACGGCTGCCCCACCCTCCCCCAGGGGGAGGCTGGCTCAGGCGTAGCGAGACGACCATGCCGTCTCAGCGCGAAACGGGAATTGGCTGCTCCGTGGATGGGCGGAGCGCGGCAATCGCCTCCATGAGCTGACGGCCGAAGGTCTCGACAGCCTCGCGGTCCGCCCGCGCGCCTCCGGCGAATCGAAGCGGCGGACCGAACCGGACCCGCAACGGCACGCGGCGAAGCCGCCGGCCCCCCCGGGGGAGGACCTGCTCTGCCCCCCAGTGAAACACCGGGACCACCGGCACCCCGGAACGGGCAGCCACCACGGCGATCCCGGCCTTGGCAGGTCCCAGGGTCCGGCCGTCCCCCCGGGTGCCTTCGGGAAACATCAGGACCACCTGCCCGTGTGCCAGCAGGGCGAGCGTGCGCTTCAGTGTGGAGGGGTCAACGCGCTCCCGCGTGACGGGGTAGGCCTGAAGTCCGCGAAGAATCCACCCCACCAGGGGGTTTCGAAACAGCTCCTTCTTGGCCATGAAGTGGGCCCGGCGGCGGATCGAGATCCCGACCAGCACCGGGTCCACGTAACTCACGTGGTTGGGTGCCAGGATCGCCGGCCCGGCCTGGGGAACATGCTCCAGCCCCTCGACCTGTAGCGCGAAAAAGGCGAGGGCGATCCAGCGGCTCAGCCAATACCCGATCGCGTAGATCATCCCGTGCGGTCACCCCACGGAGCGCCGCGACGGAGCGTGATGATACACAGGCACTCCCACCGAGGCAAGGAAAAAATTCCCTATCTCCAAAGAAATTCAGGAGTTATCCGGTTTCAGGACATGCTGGACCGCCCCCAGCATGGCCCGCAGGACCCCGTCGGCGTCCAGGGCGGTCGAATCGATCCGGATGGCGTCGGCGGCGACGGTGAGCGGGGAGCTCTCACGGCCCCGATCGCGCTCGTCCCGGCGGGCCACCTCGGCCCGCACCGCCTCGAGCTCGACCGGGGTTCCCACCCGCCGCAGATCTTCGAGGCGGCGCGCTGCCCGCACCGTCAGGTCGGCGTCCAGATAGAATTTCAGATCGGCCTCGGGAAAGACCACGGTCCCGATGTCCCGGCCGTCCATGACGATGCCGCCCTCCTTCGCCATGGCCCGCTGGAGCGCCACCAGACGCCTGCGGATCTCGGGAAGGGTGGACACCACGGAAGACGCCTCGTCCATCTCCGGCGTCCGCAGGGCGGCCGTGACGTCCTGGCCGTCCACCAGCACCCGGGGCCCCTCCGGAGCCGCCACCACCCGGATGTCCGTGGCGAGGGATAGACCCGCCAGGCGCTCCCGATCGTGGAGGCCCACGCCGGCGTGAATCGCCTTCCAGCCCATGGCCCGGTACATCGCGCCGCTGTCAATATAGATGTAGTCGAGGGCCTTGGCGAGGCGACGCGCGGCCGTGCTCTTGCCCGCGCCGACGGGGCCGTCTATGGCGATCACCAGACGCCGCTTCCGCTCATCCATCGCGAGTAGAAGCCACCCAACCATTTCACCGCAGATTCCGCAGACCCCCCTCCCCCTCCCTCCCCCTCAGAGGGGGTAGGGCTCGGGTGGTGGTGAAATCTGCACAGTCTGCGTACTCTGCGGATCCCTTTCAGTCTCCGACTTCGCGGATGCCGCAATCGGGGGCCACCTCCAGGAGGAGGCGCGCAAAACCCGGGAACGAGGTCTCGACGCAGGCGACGTCCTGGATCCGGGTTTCCCCTTCCGCGAAGAGACCCGCCACGGCCAGGCTCATGGCCATGCGGTGATCCCCGCGACTGGAGACGAGGGTGCCGCGTGGCCGCCGGCCCCCCAGGATGCGCAGGCGGTCCCGCTCCTCGCTGACCTGCACCCCCAACTTGGCCAGCTCCCCGGCCAGGGCGGACAGCCGGTCCACCTCCTTGACGCGAAGTTCGGCCGCCCCCGAGATGACGGTCTCCCCCTCGGCGAGGGCGGCGGCCACCGCCAGGGCCGGAATCTCATCCAGGAGCCGCGGGATCAGATCGGACTCGATCGCCGTCCCCCGGAGATGCGCACCCCGCACGTGGATGTCGGCCACCGGCTCGCCCGCCTCGTTCCGCTGGCGCGCCTGGGTGATCGTCGCCCCCATGGCGGCCAGCACCTCCAGGGCGCCGGCGCGCGTCGGATTCACCCCGACATCCCGGATGAGCAGCTCGGCCCCGGGCCGGGCCGCCGCGGCCACCACGAAGAAGGCGGCCGAGGACAGGTCTCCCGGGATGGAGAGGCTGGCCGCGGCCAGGCGTGCCTTCCCGGGAACGCTGACGGTAGTTCCCCGCCGCTGCGGGACGACGCCGAAGGCCGTGAGCATCCGCTCGGTGTGGTCCCGGGAGAGCATCGGCTCCGTCACGCTGGTCTCACCCAGAGCCTGGAGGCCGGCCAGGAGAATGGCCGATTTGACCTGGGCGCTGGCCACGGGGGTCTTCCAGGCAATGCCGGACAGCTCCGCTCCCCGGATGGCCAGCGGCGGATACCGGCCGGCCTCGCGCCCCAGGAGCGTCGCGCCCATGGCCGCCAGCGGCTCCACCACCCGGCGCATGGGACGGCGCCGCAGCGAGGCGTCGCCGGTGAGAATGCTGAAGAACGGCCGTCCCGCCAGGAGACCCGCCAGAAGACGAAGGCTCGTCCCGGAATTCCCGGCATCCAGGATCGTCTCGGGTTCGCGCAGGGCGTCCGGTCCCCGGCCCACGATCCGCACGCACCCGTCGGGCGCCTCCAGGATCTCCGCTCCCAGGGCCCGCAGGGCATGCAGGGTCGCCAGACAGTCCTGGCTCCGCAGGAACCCGCGGATCTCCGTTGTCCCGTGCGCCATGGCCCCGAGCAGGAGGCTGCGGTGCGAGATGGACTTGTCGCCCGGCACGCCGATGGCGCCCTCGAGCCGGTCGGCCGCATGCAGGACCCAGGATCGCATCGCCTCTGGTTCAGCCTTCGTCATTCGACATTCGTCATTCGATATTTCGTGGCAGCTTGCGGTTGAGCCAGCCGCCCGAGAAGCTGCTCCGCCAGCGGCTCAATCCACTCCCAGCCGCGAACCGTCACCCACAGGGCTGCCGGCTCTCGCCGAAACCAGGTGAGCTGTCGCCGGGCGTAGTTGCGGGTCGCCCGCTGCATGGCCGTCAGCGCCTCCACCTCTGATAGTCGCCCCTCTAGGTGCGCCACGGCCTGGCGATATCCCAGCGACTTCAGCGTCCGGAGATCCGGCCCGTAGCCCGCGGCCAGGAGCCGGCGGACCTCCTCCAGGAGCCCCCCCTCCCACATGCGCCGGGCGCGCTCGTCGATCAGCCGGTACAGCTCCTCCCGCTCCCGGTTCAAGACGAGGAGGGCCGACACGGCCACGCGCGGTGGTTCCCAGAGGTCCGGCCGGATCTCCGAGGGGGGCCGCCCCGTCATCTCCAGGAGCTCCAACGCCCGGATGGTCCGGAACAGGTCCCTGGGATGGACCCGCACGGCCGTGGCGGGATCGAGAGCGCGGAGGCGGTCGTGCAGCGCCTGGGTCCCCAGCGCCTCCGCCTCCCGGGTGAGACGGGCACGGATCGCCGGGTCGCCGCCGGTCCCGGCCAGCCGCCCCTTCAGGAAGGCGCGGAGGTACAGGCCCGTCCCTCCGACGAGGATCGGCCGGCGACCCCGCCGCCGGATCTCCTCCACCAGCGCGTGGGCGCGAGCGGCGAACGCGGAGGCGGAGAAGGTCTCCGTCGGATCGCAGAGATCCAGGAGGTGGTGCGGGACGGCCGCCCGCTCCGCAGGCGAGGGTTTGCCCGTGCCCACGTCCATCCCGCGGTACACCTGCATGGAGTCTGCGACGATGATCTCGCCCGGGGCCTGCCGGGCCAGGGCCAGGGCCAGGGCTGACTTGCCTACGGCCGTGGGACCCGTGATGAGGAGGACGCCGTCGAGTGGAATGGCGAGAGGCTCCTGCGGTGGAGGTTCAGGGAAGGAGTGCGCGTTGCTCGATACGGAAGTGGAGGTCGTAGCGAACCCTCGGGAGCTCCACGGGTGCCACCCAGTTGATCCGGACCACCAGATGGGGCCCCTCCCGGGTGAACTGGATATCCTCGTCGGCAAGATCGAGGCCCGCCTCCCGCGCCTGCCGCAGGAGATCGGCCCGCGCCTTGTCCTCCCCGCCCCGCCCCACGGCGGCCATGGCCGCCTCCTTCACCGGATCCTGCAGGCTCAGATAGGTCCAGTAGGGCGGGACGAACTTGACGGCCAGGTAGATTCCGATCGCCACCAGCAAGAGGAACAGTAAGGCCCCGAGGCCTATCCTCCCCGGGGCCATCCCGTCACGTCGTGGTCCCTCGGACTGCCAGGAACCGGCCGCGTCCCCGTCGTTCAGCGCACGCCCTCCCGGTGCGGGCCGCCGGCTACCGGCGGCCTTTCAGCCAGCTCATCATCCCGCGTAGCTCCTTCCCCACGACCTCGATGGGGTGGTCGGCGTCCTTCTTGCGCATGGCGTAGAAGCTGGGGCGGCCCGCCTGATTCTCCAGGATCCACTCCCGGGCGAACTGGCCGTTCTGGATCTCGTCCAGGATCTTCCGCATCTCGGCCTTGACGCCGTCATTGATGACCCGCGGGCCCCGGCTGTAGTCGCCGTACTCGGCCGTGTCGCTCACCGAGTAGCGCATGTAGGCCAGGCCCCCCTGGTACATCAGATCCACGATCAGCTTCAGCTCGTGCAGCACCTCGAAGTAGGCCAGCTCGGGCTGGTAGCCGGCGGCCACCAGCGTCTCGAATCCCGCCTTGACCATCGCCGATATCCCGCCGCAGAGCACCGTCTGCTCCCCGAACAGATCGGTTTCGGTCTCTTCCTTGAAGGTCGTCTCCAGGACGCCCGCCCGCGTGCAGCCGATCCCCCTGGCATAGGCCAGGGCCATCTCCTTGGCCTTGCCCGAGGGGTTCTGGTACACCGCCACCAGGGCCGGCACCCCCGAGCCTTCGGTGTACACCTGCCGCATCATGTGGCCCGGCGCCTTGGGAGCCACCATGGAGACGTCCACGTCGGGGGGCGGCATGATCTGGTTGAAGTGGATGTTGAAGCCGTGGGCGAACATCAGGGTCTTGCCCGGTGTCAGGGCCCGGGCAATGCTGTCTTCATAGACCTGCTTGTGGGTCTGGTCGGGCAGCACGATCATGATCACCTGGGACGCCTCGGCGGTCTCCTGGACCGTCCCGACCTTCAGGCCGTCCGCCTTGGCCTTGTCCCAGGACTTGCTGCCCTTGTAGAGGCCCACCATGACCTCCAGACCGCTGTCCCGGTGGTTCAGGGCGTGGGCATGCCCCTGGCTTCCATAGCCGATGATCCCGATCGTCTTCCCCTTCAGCAGCCCGAGATCCGCGTCCTTGTCGTAATAGAGCTTGGCCATGGGTCTCCTCGTCTCACTCGGCGACGGCCTGCTTCCGGCCGGCCAGGCGCAGCCGGCCCTCTTCCCGCTTGGTGATGGTCTTGCTCCCCCGGGCGATGGCCAGGATCCCGCTCCGCACCACCTCCTGGATGCCGAAGGGCTGCAGCAGCTCCAGCACGGCTTCGATCTTGCCCGCCTCCCCGGTGATCTCCAGGGTGTAGGTGGTGGGGGTGACGTCCACCACCCGGCCGCGGAAGATCTCGGCGATGCGCAGGATCTCCGCCCGGTTGACCGGCTCGGCGTTGACCCGCACGAAGATCATTTCGCGGCCCACGTGGGATTCGTCTGTCAGGTCCACGACCTTGATCACGTCGATGATGCGATGGAGCTGCTTGACCACCTGCTCCATCACCCACTCGTCCCCGTGCACCGACAGGGTCATGCGCGAGACCGTGGCGTCCGGCGTCTCCGCCACGGACAGGCTGTCGATGTTGTAGCCCTTGGCCGCGATCAGGGAGGCGATCTTGGCCAGGACGCCCTGGTGGTTCTCCACCAGGATGGCCAGGGTATGCTTGCGGTAGTGCTTGGGATCGGTCATGGCGTCCGCCCTCAGCGCCAGCTCCACGGTGAGGCGCAGGCCTCACCGCCAGCCTTGGAAGAGCTTATCGGGAATCGGCTCGTCGGTGTCGATGATGTCCCTGATGGCGGAGCCGGCCGGGATCATGGGGTAGCAGTTCTCCTCCCGCTCGCACACCAGGTCCACCACCACGGGTCCCGGCGTGCTGACGGCCTTCTCGATGAGGGGCCGCACGTCCCCGGGCCGTTCCGCCCGGAGCCCCACGGCACCACAGGCCTCGGCCAGCTTGACGAAATCCGGCTGGATCTCCAGGTCCACCTGGGAGTACCGCTTGCCGTAGAACAGCTCTTGCCACTGCCGGACCATCCCCAGGTACCGGTTGTTGACGAGGAAGATCTTCACCGGGAGGTTGTACTGCACGCAGGTGATCAGGTCCTGCATGGTCATCTGGAAGCTGCCGTCCCCGTCGATGTCGATGACCAGCTTGTCGGGGAAGGCCGCCTGGGCCCCCAGGGCCGCGGGGAACCCGAAGCCCATGGTCCCCAGGCCGCCGGAGGTGATGAAGCGGCGCGGCTGATGACCGCGGTAGTACTGCGCGGCCCACATCTGGTGCTGCCCCACCCCGGTGGCGACGATGGGATCGTGCTCCTCGGTCACCTTGTAGATCTGCTCGATGGCGTACTGCGGCTTGATGGCCGCATCCGGGGCCTGGTGGTACCGCAGCGGATGGGTCCGCTGCCACTCGGCGATCTGGCCGTACCACTCTTCCAGATCCTTCCGCCAGTCACGCTTGATCTTCCGAAGCTCGGCGTTCAGCTGGGTCAGGACCCGCTTCACGTCGCCGACGATCGGCACGTCCACGTGCACGTTCTTGCGAATAGAGGTGGGATCGATGTCCACGTGGATGATCTTGCAGTTCTTCGCGAACTCCGACAGCTTGCCCGTGACGCGGTCGTCGAAGCGTGGGCCGATGGCGATCATGAGATCCGTGTGGACCATGCACATGTTCGCCGTGTAGGTCCCGTGCATCCCCAGCATCCCCAGCCACAGCGGGTGGGAGGTGTCCAGGGCCCCCAGCCCCATGAGGGTGAGCGTGGTCGGAATCTGGGTCAGGTTCACCAGCTCGGTCAGCTCGGCCGAGGCATCCGCGTGGATGATCCCGCCGCCGCCGTAGATGACCGGCCGCCTGGCCGCGGCGATGAGTTCGACCGCCTTCCGGATCTGGCCCGGGTGTCCGTTCACCGACGGGTTGTAGCCCCGGATGGAGACCTCCTCGGGGTACCCCTTGAACTCCGCCCGGCCCATGATGATGTCCTTGGGCAGGTCCACCAGGACCGGTCCCGGCCGGCCGCTCCGCGCGATGTGGTAGGCCTCCTTGATGATGCGGGGAAGCTCTTCCGTTTTGAGGGCCAGGAAGTTGTGCTTGGTGCAGGTCCGGGTGGTCCCGACCACGTCGGCTTCCTGGAAGGCATCACAGCCCATCACGGCCGTGGGGACCTGCCCCGTGAAGACCACGATGGCCATGGAATCCATGAGGGCGTCGGTCAGGCCGGTCACCGTGTTGGTCGCGCCCGGTCCCGAGGTCACAATGGCCGTGCCGGTCTGCCCGCTGGCCTTGTAGTAACCCTCCACGGCGTGAATGGCGACCTGTTCGTGCCGACACAGGATGTGCCGGAGCGGATAGTCCAGCATGACGTCGTAGCCGTGCAGGATGGCCCCGCCCGGGTGGCCGAAGGCGGTATGCACCCCCTCGGCCTGGAGACATTTCATGAAGATCTCGGAACCCGTCACTCGCATGGGATCGCCCCTCCCGCCGGGCGCGAGGATCGCTCGTGCCGGCCAGTGTGGATGGATGCCCGCCCGGCCGTCCACCGGTAGGACCTAGGGGCGGGTTTGTGAAGCCCGCTTAGTACCACAGGACCGGGCCTCCGTCAACTAAAAATTCGAATTGGGGGCAGGGACGACGCGAAGTTAGAGGGGCGGGGCCGGCAGATCAGTGCACACCGAGTTGACAATCCCGGACCCATCTGTTAGAGGGGATCGAAAAGCACGGCGGCCGCATCTGGGCCGATCGCGCTCCAACTCCGGGGCCGCCGGTCCGTCGAAGCATTCGCCCGCCTGACCGCCCAGGAACAACTTGAGCTGGCCTGTCGGAACGTCCTGGCTGTCCTGGCCATGGCCCGCGCCCGCTTCGAGCGAACGCGGCTGGAGGCCTAGCCGTGCCTAAATCATCGGCGCAACGTCGCCACCCACGCCATCCGCTGGTGCTCTCGATCCTGAACAAATCGAAGGACCCCGCCCCCGCCAAAGTCGGGGTGGGATGGACGCGCGACGTGAGCGACGGGGGCGCCTGTCTGGAGTTGGCCGAGCCGCTCCAGCCCGCCACACCGCTCAGTGTGATCCTCCAGACGGACCAGGGGAGCCTCGGGGTGGAGGGAAAGGTCGTATGGGTCGGCGGGCCGGTGGCCGGCGGCGGAGGCGTCCTCCACGGCGTGGCCTTCCTGGACGCCACCCCGGAGCAGCTCCGGGCCCTGTGGAAGCTGGTTGCCCGAAAGGGCAAGGCGCGGCAGGCCGCCGTGCGCGTGCCCGTGAAACTCGCCATCCTGTGCCGGCCCAAGGGGGACGCGGGCCCGCCCCTCCAGGGAGAGACAGGGGACGTCAGCATACTCTATAGTTGGGCGACTTGACGGGTCGTGAGCGAGCCGCACGCGGAGTTCCCCGTTCATCACGCTATTCAAATGGAGGCTGTGATCGCCTTTGAGTCGTTTGTGGCTTGGTACCTGGAGTCCAGCGTCTGGAGCCACGAGCGCTTCGGCAGTTGACGTCCCTCTACGATCCCTCGTATACTGCTCCCAATTCGGCTGATACCAGGGGTGCAGCGGGGGGCACCGGATTCCGGTGTGGCTCCTGCACCACGCCAGGCGGGGCAACTGGTCCTGAGCGCTCCATTGCGGTATACGGCAATCGGAGGAATTCAGCATGGCACACACAGTACCGATTCCGCCACCGGGATTCGACGACCTTTCTATGGACGAGCAGGTCGAGTACGTTCAGTCGCTATGGGAGCGGATTTCCGCTCGCCCTGAGGATGTAGCCGTCCCCGATTGGCACAGAGCAGTAATTCGGGAGCGTTTGGCGCAGCTTGATGCCAATCCCCAAGCCGGTCGCCCCTGGTCAGAGGTAAGAGGCGAATTGCTCCGAAAGCTCCGTGGCATCAAGCGATGACGGTTGTCCGTAGCCGCGAGGCAGAGCGTGATATTGAAGAGGGGGCCTTCTGGTACGAGCAGCAGCGCGCGGGACTTGGAGTGGAGTTCGTTCTCGAACTCGATGTCGTGCTCGAACGTATCGAGTGTGAAGGGCCAAGCAGGAGAGCCCGCGGGCATTCAGACGGCCACTAAAAGTTCGGCGTGCTGCCTGTTGTCCGTTTCCCCCGCCCCCGGATCGCCGCCAGGGCCCAGCCCACTTCCTCGCAGCGCAAGGCCGCAGCCGTCGCCCCGAAGAGCGCCGCCGCCACGGCCATTTCGCCGAGCAGGAGGGCGGCCTTCGGGAGCACCCGGGGGACGGCCAAGAGGTCCCACCACCCCTGCGAAAGAATCCCCCACGCCGCCATGGGCAGGCACGCCACGGCCACCCTGGCCGCCGCCCGGAGGAGCCGCCGGCCACCCAACAGGCCGATGCGGCCCCGCAGGCGCATGAACAGGAAAAGGAAGTTGCTGGCGGACGCCAGGGCCGTCGCCAGGGCGAGGCCCGTGGCCCCGAGCCGTCCCATGAGCAGGACGCTGGCGGCGATGTTCACCGCCACCGCCAGCATCCCTGTCGTGACCGGGGTCCGGGTGTCGTGCATCGCGTAGAAGGCCGGAGCCAGGATCCGGTTGCCGATGTAAAAGGTGAGCCCCAGCGCGTAGCCCACCAGGATCTCGGCGGTGAGCAGCGTGACCGGCCGGGTGAAGGCCCCCCGCTCGAAGAGGACGTGCAGGATGGGCACCCGGAACACGATCAACCCCACGATGGCCGGCAGGGTCAGGAAGAAGGCCAGGCGCAGGCTGCCCTGCAGCGCTCCCTTCATCTCCTCGACGGCGTCCTTGGCCATGGAGGCGGCCATGACCGGCAGCGCCCCCGTGGCGATGGCGACCCCGATCACGCCGATGGGAAACTGCACCAGGCGGAAGGCGTACGTCAGGGCCGCCACGCTGCCCTGGGCCAGGAACGAGGCCAAGAGCGTTCCCACGAAGACGTTGATCTGCGTGATGGCGAGCCCCGCCACGCCGGGCGCCATCAGGCGGGCGATCTGCCAGACGCGCGGGTCCCGGGGAGCCACCCGGAGCCTCGGTCGCCACCCGCGCGCCAGCGCGGCCGGGACCTGGATCAGTAACTGGCCGGCGCCTCCCACCAGGACCGCGATCCCCAGGGGAAGGATGGGATTGCGGGCGCCGGGGGCGACCAGCAAGGCGGCGGCGATCATGGCGATGTTCAACACCGTCGGGGAGAGGGCCGGCGCCAGGAAGTGGCCCAGCGAGTTCAGGATCGCCATGAACAATGCGGCCAGGCCAACCAGGAAGATGTAGGGGAACATCACCCGGAGGAGCTGGACGGTGAGCTCGAGTTTGCCGGGCACCTCCGCGAAGCCGGGCGCCAGGAGCCGGACGATCGCCGGCGCCAGCAGGACCCCCAGCAGCGTCACGCCCGCCAGGACCACGACCAGGGTGCCCATCACGGCCGAGGCGAGGTCCCACGCGGCGTCCCGGCCCTCCCGGGTCGCGGTCCGGGTGAAGGTGGGAATGAAGGCGGCCGAGAGAGCCCCCTCCCCCAGGAGTTCGCGGAGGGTGCTGGGAATCCGGAAGGCCACGAAGAAGGCATCGGCCAGCATGCCCGCCCCGAAGAGCCAGGCGATGGCCATGTCCCGGACGAAACCCAGGAGCCGGCTGAAGAGCGTGGCCAGGCTGACCACACCGGCGGCCGAGGCGATCTGCCGCACGTGCCCGGCCTGCGTGGTCATGCCGACCTCGTCAAAAGAGGGAGCACGCAATGAGCTGAAACGTGAAGCGTGAAACGTGCTGGGGAACTGCCGGTCTGGGCCTTCACGTTTTACGTTTTACGTTTCACTTGTTCGGGAGAAATCCCTTGACATCCCTGCCCCACTCCTCTACAAGAGGGGCGCCCTCCGGGGCACCGCAGGTGCCTCCGGAGGTGTTCGCGCCAGTTCATTACGTAAAGGAGCCGGGATCATGCCGATCATCAAATCCTCCATCAAGGACCTGCGGCGGACGGCGCGCCGGAGCGCGGTCAACCGGGCTGCCAAGGGCAAGGTCCGGTCCAACCTGAAGCGGGTCCGATCCGCCATCACCGAGAATCAGGGCCAGGCCGCAGCGCAGGCGATGGCCGCGGCCACGCCCGTCATTGACCGCGCCGTGAGCAAGAGGATCCTGCACAAGAACGCCGCCGCGCGGCACAAGTCCCGCCTGATGCGCCAGCTCAATCGCCTGACCAAGCCTGCGGCATCCTAGCCGGCCCGTCCCGTCCCCTCCACCACCCTTCACAATGACTAAAGACCGTCCATGAGCCGGGCCACGACTCGGGCCGCCAGGTCCTGCGCGGCGCGCGCCGTGGCTTCCTCTTCCGCCGCCCGGGTGGCCACCACACCGGCCCCGGCGGTGTAAAACGCCTCCCCGACGATCTCCTCCTTCAGCAGGACCTTGTCCCCTCCCCGTTCCGCCAGCCGCAGGGTCAGGGTGATCCGGACGCGGAACCGGCGGCCGATGTCGGCCCGCTCGAAGGCGATGGGATCGTTCTGGTAGGCCGTCAGGCTGCCGCCCAGGACGGTGTCGGCGGCGTCCGGCGGGACGAGGCGTACCCGGCCATCCTGCTGAATCCGCTGCAGGATGGCGGCGCTGATGAGCCCCTGGAGGCCGGGCCGGAAGGTATCGTTGGTCAGGGCCGCCAGGTGGAGGCGCTGGATTTCGCGGGGCAGGTCGCCCACCCCTTCCGGATGATAGCCGCACCCGGCGAGCAGCAGACCGCACCCGGCGGCCAGCACGAGCAGGCGCACGGATCGCCCGGGTGTCCGACCGCGCTGGCGTGACCGGCGAATCCCCATGCCGTGGGGGTCAGGAGGTAACGACGATGTTGACGAGCTTGTCCGGGATGACGACCACCTTGCGGACGGCCTTGCCCCCCGTCCACGGCTGGACGCGCGGGTCGGCGAGCGCCAGCGCCCGGAGGCGATCCTCCGCGGTCCCCCGGGGGACGTGCTGCCGGCTGCGGACCTTGCCGTTCACCTGGACGACCACCTCGACCGTCTCGGCCTGGGCCAGGGCCGCATCGGCGACAGGCCAGGGCCGGCGGAAAATGCTCTCGCGGTGGCCCAGCATCTCCCAGAGCTCCTCCGCCAGGTGCGGCGCGAAGGGGGCGAGCATTGTCACCAGGGCGCTCACGCCCTCGGCGAACGCCAGGACCCGCTTGCGCCGGGGCGGCGCGAGGTCCGCCCCGAGTTCCTCCTGGAACTTGTTCAGCGAGTTCAGCAGCTCCATGAGGGCGGCAAGGGCCGTGTTGAAGTGGAACGCATCCTCCAGGTCGCGGGTGACCCTGGCGATCGTCTGGTGGGTCACGCGCCGGAGGGCGCGGACCGCCTCGGCATGGACCCCGTCGTCCCAGGACAGGTCCCGGGCGGCGCGGATCCAGGCGGCGCGATCCTCCACCAGCCGCCAGACGCGGCTGAGGAATCGGAACGAGCCCTGGACGCCCTCGTCCGACCACTCCAGATCCTTCTCCGGGGGGGCGGCGAACAGCGAGAAGAGCCGGATGGTGTCGGCCCCGTAGCGCTCCAGGAGGTCATCCGGATCCACCACGTTCCGCTTGGACTTGGACATCTTTTCGGTCCGCCCGATCTCCACCGGCCGCTGGCATTCGGTACAGCGGCCCTGCGTGTCCACCTCCCCCGGCAGGCGGTAGCCGTGCTCGGGGCAGCGGTAGCTCTCCTTGCAGACCATGCCCTGCGTCAGCAGGTTGCTGAAGGGCTCGCTCACGCCGGTCAGGCCCAGGTCGCGGCACACCTTGGTGAAGAAGCGCGCGTACAAGAGGTGCAGTACGGCGTGCTCGATCCCTCCGATATACTGGTCCACCGGCATCCAGTACTGCACCTTGCCAGGGTCCAGGGGGCGCGTCGTCTCATGGGGGCTGGTGAAACGGAGGAAGTACCAGGAGGAGTCCACGAAGGTGTCCATGGTGTCGGTCTCGCGCCGCGCCGGACGCCGGCAGGAAGGACACGTGGTCCGCACGAACTCCTCGACCCGCGCCAGGGGGGAGCCCCCGCTCATGGTGATATCCACGTCCTGGGGCAGGATCACGGGGAGGTCCCGTTCCGGCACGGGCACGCTGCCGCAGGTGTCGCAATAGATGATCGGGATGGGCGTCCCCCAGTACCGCTGGCGGGAGATGAGCCAGTCGCGGATCCGGTAATTCACCGCCCGCTTGCCGATCCCCTGCTCCTCCAGGAACTGGCAGACGGCCAGCTTCCCCTCCTCGCTCGCCATGCCGCTGAAGGCACCGGAATTGACCATGCTGCCCTCACCCTCGTAGGCGGACTCCAACGTTTCGCCGGAGCCGACCGCCTCCCCCGGAGGCTGGATCACCACCCGGATCGGCAGCCGGTAGAGGCGCGCGAAGTCGAAGTCCCGCTGGTCGTGGGCCGGCACCGCCATGATCGCCCCGGTCCCGTACTCCATGAGGACGAAATTGGCCACCCAGATGGGGATGCGCTCCCGGGTCAGGGGATTGACGGCGGAGGCCCCCGTGAAGACCCCCTCCTTTTCGGCCGTGGCGTCGGTTCGCACGGCCCTGTCGGCCCGGCGCATGCGGGCGACGAAGTCCCGAAGCGTGGACTCCCGGGGGGTGCCGGCCGACAGCGACATGGCCAGGGGATGCTCGGGCGCCAGCACCATGAAGGTGGCGCCGAACAGCGTGTCGGGTCGCGTGGTGAAGATGCGGAGGCTCCCGCCATCCACCAGGGGGAAATCCACCTCGGCCCCCACGCTCTTCCCGATCCAGTTGCGCTGCATGACCCGGACCCGCTCGGGCCAGCCCGTCAGGGTCTCCAGGTCCCCCAGCAGCTCCTCCACGTAGGCGGTGATCTTCAGGAACCATTGCTCCAGCTCCTTCTGGACCACCGGCGTGTCGGTGTGCCGCCAGCAGACGCCTCCCTCGGCCTGTTCGTTGCTCAGCACCGACTGGCACAGCTCGCACCAGTTCACGGGGGCGCGACCCCGGTAGGCCAGGCCTCGATCCAGGAGCTTTAGGAAGAACCACTGGTTCCAGCGGTAGTAGGCGGGATCGCAGCAGTTGACCTCGCGGGACCAGTCGTACGAGAACCCCATGCGCCGGAGCTGCGACTGCATGTAGGCGATGTTGTCGGTGGTCCACTTGGCGGGGTGGACCCCGTGCTCGAAGGCCGCGTTCTCGGCCGGGAAGCCGAAGGCATCCCAGCCCATGGGGTGCAGCACGTTGAAGCCGCGCATGGTCAGGTAGCGCGCCACCACGTCGCCGATGGAGTAGTTGCGCACGTGCCCCATGTGGATCTTGCCCGAGGGGTACGGATACATTTCCAGGCAGTAGTACTTCGGGCGCGCCGGGTCTTCCGTGACGGCGAAGAGGCGCTGGGCCTCCCAGACCTCCTGCCACTTCGCCTCGATGCGTGTGAAGTCGTAGCCACGAGCCATGCAGACCCTCCGGTCACCGATCGGTTGTATGTAGCACGAGTCCCCGGCCTTGGCAAGGGCGAGCGTGCCGCCCGGGGCAGGCAAGAACGTTCGGGGCACCCACGCCACGGCGGTGGTTATCCACCGCGGTGCCGTGGGTCCCGGCTGTTCGATGGTTCGGTCGTTCCAGAACAACCGAACGCCCGAACGCACGAACGGTCGAACGCTTCTGGGTAGGTGTCAGGTGGCGAGACGGCCCTCCAGCTCGCGGACGCGGGCCTCCAGGGTCGCGATGACCTGCCGCTTCTCGCGGAGCTCGGCGAAGTGGTGGACGGCCCGGCGGATCGCCAGAATCACCAGCTCGTGCTGGAGGCCTTTCACAATGAAGTCGAAGGCGCCAAGCTTGAGGGCCGTGATGGCGTTCTGGGAGCTGGGGTGGGCGGTGAGGATGATCACCGGAAGATCAGGGGCCCGCTTCCGGAACTGCTCCAGCGTTTCCAGGCCGGAGAGCCCTGGCATCATGATGTCCAGCACCACGGCCTCCACGGGATGCTGGGGCAGCGCCGCCAGCGCCTCGGTCCCGCTGGCCACCGCCACCACCCGGAATCCACGCTCCACCAAGAGATCGCCATAAAACTGGCGCGTGAGTTCCTCGTCGTCCACCAGCAGGATCACGGGAGCGGCGCGATCTCCTCCCTCGCGGGAGGGCTCCGAGGGGACGGCGGGCGCGCCCTTCAGCGCCCGGCGGCGATGACTGTGGCGGGCCACCTCCAGCTCGTGCAGGTAGGCCAGCGTCCGGTCCAGATCCTGTCGCAGGTGGCGCACCCGCAGCATCGCCTCCACCCGGGCCAGCACCTCGGCGGATTGAATCGGCTTCGTCAGGTAATCGTCGGCCCCCAGGGTCAGGACCCGCTCCTTGGTGCCGAAATGGTCCAGGGCCGTGATGACGATGATCGGGATGCGGGCCGTTCGCTCCTGCGCGCGCAGCATCTCGCAGACCTCGAACCCGCTCACCCCCGGCATGATGAGGTCCAGGAGGATGATCTCCGGCAGATCCTCCTCCACCGCCTGGAGCGCCTGGCGCCCGTTGCTGGCCTTGCGGATCGTGTGGCCGGCGGGCGCCAGGATGCCCTCCAGCAGCTCCAGGTTCTCGGGCTCATCATCCACGACCAGGATGGATGGCATGGGTCGCCTCCCTCGGTGCGCTTGCGCCGCGGCCGCCAGGCCGCCTCATTCTACCGAACCGGGGGCGTCTGACAAGTCAAATCTCCTGCCCACCCATGAGGCCGGCCTGCCGGGCAGCGCGGTCAGTACTGCACCTCCACCAGGCACAGCCCGTGCGGGGGCAGCGTCTTCCCGGCCCGCCGGCGGTCGCGGGAGGCCAGCGCCGCCTCCACCTCCGCCGGGTCCCGCCTCCCCCGCCCCACCTCGAGGAGGCTCCCCACCAGGATCCGCACCATGTGCTGGAGGAAGGCGTTCGCCGTGATCTCGAAGTGCCAGAGATCGCCCGCGATCCGCCAGGAGGCGTCCAGGATGGTGCGCACCGGCGTCCGGGCCGTGCAGCTCGCCGCGCGAAAGGCGGAGAAGTCGTGCGTGCCGACCAGGACGCGGGCCGCCCGCGCCATGGCATCCAGATCCAGGAGATGTGGCACGAACAGGGTGTGCCGGGCCAGCCAGGCCGAGGGGTAATCCCGGCGGAGCAGCGTGTAGCGGTACGTCTTGGAACGGGCCGAGCGGCGGGCGTCGAAGCCCGGGGGGACTTCCTCGGCGTGGCAGACCACGATGTCCCGGGGCAGGCTGGCATTCAAGGCCTTGCGCAGGGTGAGCGGATCCAGGCGCAGGTCGGCGGCGAGACTGGCCACCTGCCCCAGGGCATGCACGCCGGCGTCGGTGCGTCCCGCCCCGGTCACCTGCACGGGGACGCCTGCGATCCGGGTCAGCGCGGCCCGCAGGACGCCCTGGATCGTCGGCAGGCCGGGCTGCACCTGCCAGCCATGATACGCCGTCCCCTCGTACTCCAGGATCAGCTTGAACCGGCGCACGTCCGGGTCTCCGGCAAGGTGCGAGTTGGCGATGACCTGTTTCTCGGTCAGCACATTTTTACCAGATGGGGGATTTTTACCGTACGGGTAAAATACACCATCTCGTCCATCTCCGCCAATGAGAGGAGGGCACCCGGCCAACTTTGCAAACGACTGGCTTGACACGCATCGTGGGGTCAGTTAGGGGTACCCCTGGAGAAAGGATGGTTGGGAAAGGTCCCGACTGGCATTCCGGGTTGCCTCTGCGAGTCCTGCTTTCTGGCGGCCGGAACCTGGGATAGGGAGGCCGGACATGCCGAGACAGTGTACTGCCAGCGCCTGGAGTCAGTTTCTCGCCACGGCGTGCCTTCTCACGCTGCTCGTCCACGCTGCCGACGCGGGGACGCCT
>JACQXP010000196.1 GCA_016208645.1 Candidatus Methylomirabilota bacterium
AGCCATGAGCTTGGCCCTTGCAGTTCCTGGCGAGCTTCGCCAGTGAAGCCATCTAAGCCCGTTGCGATATCGGAGGACTGACAGATGTTTCTTTCCCGCCCCGAGGCCTCCGCGCGATCAAGGAGTAACAACGAGCCAAATTGTGATCAAGGGTCGTAGCGGACGCCGTCGGTGTCCACGTCCAGCGCTTGGACGCGGGAGGCGGCGCGAAAGCTTTCGCGCCAGCGGGATTGCATGGCGGCGCCATGGCCTCCTCGGGGCCGTCGGCGAGGGCCAGGAGGGTGGAGCCGGATACGGGACGTTGGCAAATAGCGCAATGTATGCTACCCTGCCGCCCCATGCCCCGCCAGCCGCGCCTCGATGCCCCGGGCGTCCTCCACCACGTGATGGTGCGTGGGATCGAACGGCGGCCTATCTTTCGCGACGACGCCGACCGCGCGGACTTCGTCGCCCGGCTGGGGGCGCTCGCGACCGCCGGCGCCTTGACCGTCTACGCCTGGGCCCTCCTCCCGAATCACGCCCACTTCCTCGTCCGGACCGGCACCCGCCCGTTGAGCCGGAGTCTGCGGTCCCTGCTCACCGGGTACGCCGGCGCGTTCAACCGTCGGCACACGCGGGTGGGGCACCTCTTCCAGAACCGCTACAAATCGATCGTGGTGGAGGAGGACCGGTACCTGCTCGAACTCGTCCGCTACCTCCACCTGAACCCGCTCCGCGCCGGCATCGTTCCCACCCTCGCGGCGCTCGCCCGCTACCCCTGGAGTGGGCACAGCGCCCTCCTAGGCTGGACGCCCCGCCCGTGGCAGGCGACGACCGCGATCCTCGGGCACTTCGCCGCCCGGGCCGGCCGGGCGCGGGCCGCCTACCGGGCCTTCGTGGCGGAGGGCGTGCCGCAGGGCCGGCGCCCGGAGCTCCAGGGCGGGGGGCTGGTCCGGAGCCTCGGCGGCTGGACGGCCGTGGCCGCCCTCCGCCGGGGGCGGGAGGCGTACGCGGCCGACGAGCGGGTCCTCGGGGCGCCAGCCTTCGTGGAGGAAGTTCGGCAGGCCGTGGCGGCGCACGCCGAGGGGCCGCGCCGTCGCCCCGCCCTCGGCGCCGTTCTCGCCGCCGTGGCGGCCGCCGTGGGGCTCCCACCGGACGCGCTCGCCGGCGCCGGCCGGGCGCCCCGGGTCGCGCGGGCTCGGGAGGGCGCGGCCTACCTCTGGTGTCGCGTGGCTGGGCAGTCTGGGCGCGTCTTGGCGGCAGCGCTCGGCCTGTCCCACCAGGCGGTGTACGCGGCCGCGACGCGCGGCGAGCGTGCGGCCGTTCGCTGGCAAACGGTGTGGAAGGAGTTGCAGTAATTGCCAACGTCCCCCATTCCCGGAAACGTCCCCTTGCACTAATTGCCAACGTCCCTCATCCATGGACGGGAGAGACCTGAGCGTCAATCGACAAATCGACGACACTCAGCCCTCCAAGAGCGAGTACTTCCCCGGCGGATAGGTCTCCTCGGGAACGAGGTCGATCTCGCCGCCCAGGCTTTGTTGCAAGCGCTCGAGGATCTCCGCCTCCTCGGCCTTCATCCACTCGGTGAGGTCGGGGGCGGCCCGGATCTTGACCCGGGGCAGCCCCTTGCGGCCCATCCGCCACTCCACCTCGCGCAGCGCCTGGTGGGCGATGGAGGCGGTGGACCGCACCCAGCCCAGGCCGCCGCAGGCGGCGCAGGTCTGGCTGAGGGACTGGTTCAGCCCCTGCCGCACCCGCTTCCGCGTCATCTCCACCAGGCCCAGCTCCGACAGCAGCGAGACGTTGGTGGGCGAGCGATCGGCCTTGAGCGCCTCCTTGAGGTCGGCCATCACCTTGTCCCGGTTCTCCTGCCGGGCCATGTCGATGAAGTCGATGATGATGATCCCGCCCAGGTCCCGCAGGCGCACCTGGCGCGCGATCTCACGCGCCGCCTCCCGGTTGGTCTTCAGGATAGTCTCCTCGAAGTCGTGCTTGCCCACGTACTTGCCCGTGTTGATGTCCACCGAGACCAGGGCCTCGGTCTGCTCGATGACCAGGTAGCCCCCGGACTTGAGCCAGACCTTGCTCCGCAGGGCCTTCTCGATCTCCTTCTCGATGCCGAAGCTCTTGAAGATCGGCTCGTCCTCGGTGTACAGGAAGAGCAGCTGGCGCATCTCGGGGAACAGGGTCTCCGTGTACTCCAGGCACCGCTCGTACTCCTCGGCCGAATCCACCACCAGGCGGGCCACGTCCTTCGTGATCAGGTCCCGGAAGATGCGGAAGATCAGATCCAGGTCCTTCTGCACCATGGCGGGGGCCTTGGCCGTCTCGGCCTTGGACTTGATCTGGCGCCAGGTGGAGCGGAGGAACTCGAAGTCCGCCTGGATCTCCGCCTTGGACCGGCCGATGCCGGCGGTCCGGACGATGACCCCCTCCCGCGGGACGTTGACCTCCTCGATGATCTGCTTGAGGCGGGATCGCTCGCCCTCGCTCTCGATCTTGCGCGAGACGCCCACGTGGGACTCGGTCGGCATGTACACCAGGTAGCGTCCCGGCAGGGTGATGTGGGAGGTGATGCGGGCGCCCTTGGTCCCCAAAGGCTCCCGGGCCACCTGCACCAGGACCTCCTGGCCCTCCTGGATCAGCTCCTCGATGGAGGCATGGGAGGGTCGCCGCGGCCGGTTGCGCTGGCTCCCGCGGCGCGGCGGCGGCTCCTCCTGGTCCGGGGCCTCTCCCTCCCCATTCCCCTCGCCCAGGGTCAGGAGCTGCTCGTAGTCCTCCATCTCCTCGTAGATGTCCCGGACGTAGAGGAAGGCATCCCGGGCCAGGCCGATGTCCACGAAGGCGGCCTGCATCCCCGGCAGGATCTTCAGCACCCGGCCCTTGTAGATGTTGCCCGCCAGGCTCTGGCTGTGGGAGTTGTCGATCAGGAGTTCGACCAGGGTGCCGTCCTCGACGACGGCCACCCGGGTCTCGACCAGGGAGGAGTTGACGATGATCTCGCGTTTCATTCGGTAGACCTCGACGTCCCCGTCGCTCGTCGGCCGATGCCGAACGGCAGACGGGGAACTCGGGAGGCCTACCCCTGGCCCTCGAGGGCGAGAGCCGTCCGCGTGATCCGCAGGGACGAGATCATCCGATCCAGCTCGCCGGGGGGGACCCACCGTCCGAGGAAACTCCGCATGACCGCCTGGGGCTTGACGCTGCCCCCCAGGCCGGCCCGGAGGGTGAGTTCCCACTGAGGGGACTCGTCCTCCGACGAGGCGGTGAATCCTTGGACAAAGGGGCGCGCGTCGAGGGTCACCGTCTGTCCTTTCTTGGATACCTCGACGGGGATGGGGCTCTGCGCCAGGAAGTCGGCGCAGGCCCCGGCGGTGCCGAGGGCGGCCAGGGTGGTGGAATCCCAGCCGTTCGGCTGCAACCGAATCTGATACGACGCACCTCGTACCCCGGTGGAAAGCGACGGCTCGTTCAGGGGGGCTTCCCAGGCCCGGAGAATCTTGAGTTCGGGCGGCAGATGCCTGTTCCAGCCCGCCAGCAGCTCCGCCGGGTCTACCCGCGAGGTGACCTCCACCTCCCCCAGTTCCTGGAGGCCCTCCACACCCACGGCCAGCGCCTGGGCCACCGAGACCTTCGGCTGGGGGTTGAAGCCCTGCGTGTAGGCCAGCGGCACGCCGGCGCGCCGCAAGGCGCGCTGCAGTGCCCGCATCAGTTCCAGGTGGGAGAGGTAGCGGAGCTCGCCCACCTTCTGGAATTCGAATCGGATCTTCTGAATCGGCTGCGCCGATTCGGTTCGCGGTTCGCGGCTCGCAGCTCGTGGCTCTACTTCGATCATGCCGACTTCCTGCGCCCAGGTACGCCAGTTGGGGACGCAGACCTCGCCGCAGTTGCTGCAGGGACCCACGTGGCAGTCCGGGGTCCCCTTGATCTGCAGCGCCTTCTTGTGCTCCCGCGTCAGGAACTGCTTGGAGACCCCGCAGTCGATGTGGTCCCACGGCAGCGACTCGTCCAGGCCGCGCGGCCGGTTGGCGATGGCGGCTCCCGCGTGAGGAACTGCTTGGAGACCCCGCAGTCAATGTGGTCCCACGGCAGCGACTCGTCCAGACCGCGCGGCCGGTTGGCGATGGCGAAGGGATCGACGCCTGCGTCCTCCAGCGCCTCCATCCACGTCTCGAACTTGAGCTGTTCCGTCCAGCCGTCGAAGCGGCACCCCCGCTGCTGGCCCAGGGCGATGGCGGCACCCACCTCCCGGCCACCCAGGGTAAACACGGCTTCCAGGAAGGACGACTCCACGTGGTGCCACTTGAAATCGATCCGCGCCTCGCGCAGCCGCGCCCGCAGGAAGGCCTGCT
>JACQXP010000197.1 GCA_016208645.1 Candidatus Methylomirabilota bacterium
CAGTCTTCTGGCAGCGATCCTGATCGCGTTCGTCCTCCTCCCTCTTACGCCGCCTGCCCTGGCCGCCAGTGAACCCGAGGTCGCCAACCCGCATTTCCCCAGGCCGCCCGCCCTGCAGGCCCACGTGGAATTCTGGAAGCGGATCTACGCCGAGTTCGGGGTGGGTGACTTCGTCCTCCACGACCGGGAGAATCTTGCCGTGCTCTACGACGTGGTGCAGACGACCGGCACCACGAACCAGCACCGCGCCGCCGAGATGGCCAAGCCGGAGATCCGGCGCCTGCGGGCCAAGTACGAGGCGATCCTCACCAGCCTGGCCCGGGGCGTGCCGCCCGAGGACCTGGGGCTCGCGGGACGCTGGGTGGCCCAGGCGTGGGGCTGTCCCTGCCCGGCGGAGGTCCTGAACCGCGCGGCCGCCAACATCCGGGTCCAGCAGGGACTCCGGGAAAAGGTGGACGAGGGCATGCAGCGAGCCCGCGGGTTGCTGCCCCGCATCCTCTCGATCCTTCGCCGCCACAACGTCCCAGAGGAGCTGGCTGCCCTGCCGCTGGTGGAATCCACCTTCAACCCCCAGGCGCGCTCCAAGGCGTGCGCGGTCGGCCTCTGGCAGTTCATCCGGTCCACGGGGAAGCGCTACCTCAGCATCACGCGTCGGCGCGATGACCGCCGTGACCCCATCCGGGCCACCGAGGCCGCCGCGCGGCTGCTCCGGCACAACTACGAGGCCCTGGGGTCGTGGCCCCTGGCCATCATCGCGTACAACCACGGCCGGGGAGGGATCCTGTCGGCCCGGGCCGCCGTGGGCAGCAGCGCCATCGAGGAGATCATCGCCCGCTACACCGGTCCCCGATTCGGCTTCGCCTCCAAGAACTTTTACGCCGAGTTTCTGGCCGCCCTCGAGCTGGTCCACCCGACGATCCTCGAGCATTCCCGGCAGTCGCACGACCTCAAGCGCCAGTCCCGGCCCATGCGGCAGGGGTAATCCGCGACCGATCGTGGCCGTCAGAAGAAGCGTGTCATCAGGTGGACATCTACGCCATGCGCGACCGTGTGGAGTGGACGCCGCGCCCCTACCAGTGGATCCTCCTCCACGGCGCGGGCCTGAAGTAGCCCGGAAATTCCGGCTGAACCACCGACAGGGCAGCTTGGTGGTGAGAACTCCGGACCCGAAAACACGAATGCCGGGGCCTCTTTCGCCCCGGCATTCTCGCCAGCGGTGGTGAGCCGACCGGTTCAGCGGCTGGCCTGGACGAGTCCCTCCCTCGCATCGGCCAGGTCCGGCTGCAGTTGCAGGGCACGCCGGAATTCCGCCCGCGCCCGTACCCGATCGCCCAGTTTGAGGGAGGTCCAGCCCAGGCCGTTGTGCAGCCCGTGCCAGTCGGGCCGGGCCGCCACGCCCTTCAGGAACTGCTCCCGGGCCTTCCCGTACTGTCCGAGGTAGAAGAGGGTCCAGGCGTACCGGCTGCGGACGTCCTCCACGTCCTTCGTCGGGGTCTGCAGGGCGTGTCCCTCGCCCTCTTTCGTCAGCCGCTCCAGGTGCGGAAGGGCCTCGGCATATTGCCCCAGCTCGAACAGCGAGTAGGCGAGGCCCACGGCCGCGTCCCGGTACCGCGCGTCCAGATCCAGGGCCTCCCGGAACGCCTCCACGGCCAGGTGGTACCGGCCGACCCGGTAGCGGCTCCACCCCAGGCCGTTGTAGAGTCCTTCCCACCTCGGCTGCCTTTCGATGGTGAGCCGGAAGTGCCGCGTCGCCTGCGCGTAGTCGCCGGCGTGGTAGTAGCTCCATGCCAGGTGCGCCTGGGCATCGTCGAAGGTGGGCTCGAGCGCCAGGGCGCGCTGGAACAGGGGAATCGCCCCCGCGTAGTCCCTCGCCCGATACCGCTCCAGGCCGTCCTCATAGCTCCGCTGGGCCCGGTAGCCCTGCTCGAACTTCTCGGTGATCTGCGACCACGTCGTGCCCCCGCATCCACCGAAGAGTACGGCGAGCCCCAGGAGGAGCGCCGCCCCGATGTTCGCTCGTTTCCTGCGCTGGCCGGTCATCGTGCGACTTCCTTGCTATTGCGTGGTGCTGGTGGAGGTGGTGGCCGACCCGGTCTCGGTCGCGGTGCTGCCGGTCGTGGTCGTGCCGCCCGTTGTGGTGCCATCGGTCGTCGTGCCGCCGGTCAGCCCGCTCTCGCTGTCCTCGGCTTCTGCCTCACTGTCGCGGGCCGCCCGTTGCGCCTCGTGGACGGCCGCACTGACCGCCGGCCCGATCTTGTCGCCCGCGGCCCGGGCAGCCGTCTTGGCCTCATGGGCCGCGGTCGAGACGGCCTGCCCCATGTTCTTGGGCGACTGCGTCGTGGTCGTAGTGCTACTGCGGGTCGCGGTTCCACTCGCCCGGGTGGAGGTCGTCCCGGATCGGGTCGAGGTGGACGACGTGGTGGACGTCGAGGTCGCGCTCGTGGTGCCGGACGTGCTGCTGCCGGTTCCGGCGGTGGAGGAACCGCTCGTCTTCCCCTGGGCGTTGTGCACGGCCGAACTTACGGCCTGGCCCAGGTTGCTGAAGCCGGCCTCCTGCGCCGCCCCCTTGCCCGCATGGGCAGTTGAGGTGGCGGCTTCGGAGACCGCGTTGCCGACCCCGCGGCCGGCGTGACCATGGCCCTGACCCGCATCGCGGCCGGCATCGCTATCCCGGCCGCCCCGCGAAGAGCCCCGCCCATCGTCGCCGCGGCCATCGGCATGCCCTCCAGACCGGTCGCCACGGTCCGCACTGCGGGCGCCGGTATCCGCACTCCGTCCATCGTGGCCGCCGCCGCGGCCACTGTCCGCCCCGTGGCCGGAATCGGACCCGCCGCGGCCACTGTCGGAGTCACCGCGCCCGCCGCCGTGGCCACCACTGCCACTGCTCCCGCCCCCGTGGCCGCCGCCGCTGTTGCCACCACCCCCCTCACCGTCGCCACCGCCGCCTCCCTTGGCGTGGGCAATGCCGGGATCGGCGAGACCGAATGGCAAATGAAGATCGGCCAGGAATGGCACGATCAACACGGCCAGGATCGGAGCAATCAGCCTCCGCATGATCTTCCTCATGACTTGTTCCTCCTCAGCAGATGCCGGTGAAGCGTGCAAGGACAATCTAGTCGCCGAGGTCAGGGAGTAGCAAGTCTTATTCCAAATCGTCAGGGGGGATCGTACCTTGAAAATCAAGAAGTTTTTCCGCATAGACGGCCTGAAAAATCTAGTGTTTCGGAAAAAATTTCCTCCAGCATTGTCGTTTCTTACCAGGGGGGGTTAATTCATGTGGCTCGATTTGCGTCAAGTGGGCGAATTACCTGCGACCAACCTGTGCTGGAACTACACAGTCTTGAAGATGTCCGACCCCCCCTCAAAGCTGTCGGCCGAGCGAGGCACGCGTGCCCCTCTCTGACGGATCTGGCAGGTCCTGACTCCCCTGGGGGGCCCGGTCCGGTGCCGGAAGCCGTGGACGGCTCGCGCCCGGCTGAAATCCCTTCGACATTGCCGGGTTGAGCGGCTATCATCCCGAGGCAGGCAAGAGAAGCCGGGGCCAGCGAACGTGCCGGCCGCATCCGGGCCGTGGTTATTCCATGGGGGCAGGCGATGCTGAGCGGAACAGTGACGTCAGTCTTCGGCAACGACATCAACACCGATGACATCATCCCGGCGATGTACCTGATCAAGAGTGATGATCCGGAGTACTTCGCCACCTACGCCTTCGTGAAATTCGACCCCGACTTCCGCACTCGCTGCCTGAAGAGCCAGGCCAACATCATCGTGGCGGGCAAGAACTTCGCCTGTGGCTCCAGCCGGGAGCAGGCGGTGTACACGTTGCAGTTCAACCGGGTGGTGTGCGTGATCGCGCAATCCTTTCCCGACATCTTCTACCGGAACTGCCTGGCCAACGGCCTCCCGCTGGTCACCCTGGAGGACACGAGCGGCCTCGCGCTGGACGATCGGCTCGAGATTGATCTGGACGCCGGCCTCATCCGCAATCGGACACGGAACACCAGCCACCCGTTCCAGATGAAGACCGACGATCGCCGGACATTCCAGGCGGGGGGAATGACCGCCCGCGTCCGCGCGCACCTCGAAGAGATCCTGACCCGGCAGGGATGACCGGGCATAGACATCGCGCCAGTGGAGTGGGCCCATGGGACAGACACTCGTGGAGAAGATCGTCTCACGGCAGGCAGGCCGGCCGGTGCACGCCGGCGACCTGATAGGGCGGCTGCCCATCACGAAGCTGTTTTTCAATGACGTGATCGGTCCGCCGGCCATCAAGGGCCTCGCCAACCTGTTCGGCGAGACGTTCAAGCGGCACGGCAAGCCCGTCCAGGTCTTCGATCGCCGCCGGATCTTCTTCCTCCCCGATCACTCCGTGCCCGCCCTGTCGGTGGAGGTGGCGGAGGGCGTGGATCTCATGGAGGCCTTCGGCCGCGAGCAGGGGGTCAAGGTCTACCGGGAGGGAGACGGGATCGAGCACGTGGTCCTGATCGAGGGCGGACACATCGTCCCATGGGACATCGTCCTGGGAACCGACTCCCATACCTGCACGAACGGCGCGATGGGCGCGCTGGCCTTCGGCGTGGGCACCACCGAGGGCGTGTACGCCCTGACCACCGGGCATCTCTACGACTTCGTGGTCCCGGAGACGATCCGGTTCGAGCTGACCGGGACCTTCGGGAAGGGCGTCTACTCCAAGGATCTCATCCTGTACGTCATCGGAAAGATGGGGGCGGGGGGCTGCTCCCGGCGCGTTGCCGAGTTCGTGGGGGACGGGGTCCGGCGGATGAGCATGGACGCCCGCACCACGATCTGCAACATGGCCGTCGAGATGAGCGGACGCACCGGGATCATGCCCTACGATGAAACCCTCGGGGCCTACCTCAAGGGGCGGGCCCAGTGGCCGGTGGAGCCCATCGAGAGCGATCCCGACGCGCGCTACGCCGACCGGATGACCGTGGACCTCTCGTCCCTGGAGCCGATGATCTCCTTCCCGCACAAGCCGGCGAACGCCACCCCGGTGTCGCGGGTAGAGGAGATGATCGCGCGCAGCCAGGCGCAGCCCACCCCGGATTTCCCGGCCGTGACGAGCGACAGGATCACCGACGCGTTCCTGGGGGCCTGCACCAACGCCCGCTACGAGGACCTGGTGGAGGCGGCGAAGGTCATGCGGGGGCACAAGGTGCACCCGGACGTCTCCTTCGTGGTGATTCCCGCCAGCCGGAAGGTGTACGAGCGCGCCATGGACGAGGGCATCCTCCAGGTCTTCGTCAAGGCCGGGGCCAACGTGGAGTCGTCCAACTGCGGCCCCTGCTTCGGTTCTCACATGGGGGTCCTGTCCAGGAACGCGCAGATGATCAGCAGCAGCAACCGCAACTACCAGGGGCGCATGGGCTCGCGGGAAGCGCGGATCTTCCTGGCCAGCCCGGCCACGGTGACGGCCAGCGCCATCGAGGGCCGACTCGCCGACCCCCGCAAGTATCTCTGACGGTCTGCTCGGAAGGTCTCGCTAGTCCGCCTCTGACGAGTCGGAGGTCGCATCCAACAGCGGTCCACACCAGGGCAAATGGTGAGCCCACGGAGGGGCTCAACCGGATGAAGCGAACCGCCCGCCATGAAGAATTCCTTCCCGCGTCCGCCGAACGTCGTCCTCATCTCCACCTATGAACTTGGCCGGCAGCCGTTTGGGCTGGCCTCCCCGGCTGCCTGGCTCCGCCACGCCGGAGGCGTGGTCACGTGCCTGGACGTGACCGTCCAGCGCCTCGACGAGGAGGCGATCCGGGCAGCCCACCTGGTCGCCTTCTACATCCCCATGCACACGGCCACCCGCCTGGCCTCGGCCCTCGTCCCCCGCATCAAGGCCCTGAACCCCGACGCCCACCTCTGCTTCTACGGGCTCTACGCCCCAGTCAACGAAGGCTACCTCCGCTCGCTCGGCGCCGACACGATCCTGGGCGGGGAGTTCGAGGCGGGCCTGGTCGGCCTCGTCACCCGACTGTCGGAGGAAGGGAACGGCGCCGGCTCCTCTCCACAGCGTGAGCCTCTGATCTCCCTCGACCGGCAAAGGTTCCTGGTCCCGGACCGGAGTGGCCTGGTGGCGCTGTCGCGATACGCGTCCCTGACCCTGCCGGACGGCCGGTGCCGCACGGTCGGCTATACCGAGGCCAGCCGGGGCTGCAAGCACCTGTGCCGCCATTGCCCAGTCGTCCCCGTGTACGGAGGGCAGTTCCGGATCGTCCAGCGCGACGTCGTGCTGGAGGACATCCGGGGGCAGGTCGCGGCCGGGGCGGACCACATGACCTTCGGGGACCCGGATTTCTTCAACGGCGTCGGCCACGCCCTGACCCTGGTGCGGGCCCTTCACGCAGCGTTCCCCGGCCTGACCTATGACGTGACCATCAAGATCGAGCACCTCTTGCGGCACGCCGAGCACCTGCCCGTCCTCCGCGACGCGGGCTGCCTGTTCGTGACGAGCGCCGTGGAGTCTTTGGACAATCGCGTCCTGGCCCTCTTGGACAAGGGCCACACCCGCACGGATTTCGAAAAGGTCGTTCGACTCTTCCGGTCGGTGGGGCTCGTCCTCTGCCCGACCTTCGTGGCGTTCACCCCGTGGATCTCGCTCGAGGGCTACCAGGAGCTGCTCGCCACCTTGGCGGAACTGGACCTCGTCGAGCACGTCGCCCCGATCCAACTGGCCATCCGGCTGCTGATCCCGGCCGGCTCCCGGCTGCTGGAGCTTCCGGAGGTGCGTGATCTCGTGGAGGGTTTTGACGAGGTGCTCCTGAGCTACCGCTGGCGCCACCCCGACCCCCGGGTGGACCGCCTCCAGGAAGAGGTCCAGGCGCTGGTGAAGCTCGAAGGGGCCCGGGGGGCCAGCCGGCGGGAGATCTTCGGCAAGGCGTGGCTGTTGGCCGAGCAGGCTGCGGGCGAGAGGCGCCGGCCCCGTCCCCCACGACCACGGGGCCCGGCCCGCACGCTAATCCCCCTCATGAGCGAACCCTGGTACTGCTGAGCGGAGCCCACCGAGGAGCAGTTGGCTCCTCTCGCCCCCTGCTGAGCAATCCCTACAGGAACCACCGCCGCTGGAGCCCATCCAGGCCGCCCGCTGTGAATCCTGTTGCCTCTCACGTCCCCCCTTACATGTCCGCGGCGTTCCCCCGGCATTTACCTCAGGGCGGCGTCGAAATTTCCCCTACAGGCGGAGACGACTCAAGCCAACTCGGATTCCGGCGACGCCAACAAGTATAATAAGTATCCTACGTCCCCTCGTCTCTGTCTCTGTGATGTCAGGTCGGGTCGTGAATCCGGAACTCCCCGTTCCCGCTGTGTGCAGAGGGGACCAGGCTTCCTACGTCTCCTTGCCACTTGGGCCGGCCGACCTCGCGCGGTCTCTGTCTTCCACTGTCTGGCGGCGTACGGGGACAGTCAGATCAGAGGGACCGCCCAGCGGCCTTCTCCTGGCACCAGGCGTAAAGGGCGTCGTAGACGGGGAACTCCAGCTCGAGCTTCCGGTGGTCGTCCGGGCAGATCGCGGCGAAGCCGTGGGCGATGGCCTGGAGACCGGCGGCCTCGGGGACGATCCCCACGTCCGTTGTGATGTCGGCCCCGTGAACCATGCGGGCCAAGATCTGCAGGGCCGGATCCTGCAGCCGGTACGCCTCCACCAGCACCTCGAAGCTGCACTTCCCCTCGCGGTGGGTGAAATCGGCCCCCGGGCAGTCGAAGGACTTGCCCCCTTCCCGCCGGGCCACCTCCAGCACCTGGTCCTTGGGGACAAAGAGAAACTCCGCCTGGGGATCAATGAACTTCTTGATGAGCCACGGACACGCCACGCGATCCGTCTTGGCCCCTTCCCGCGTCACCCACTTCATGATCTCCCCTCCCATGTGATCCCGACTCGGACGGGTTGAACTCCGCCGGCCGTTCCTGTATCCTGCCGCAACCCGAGCTTGTCAAGGTGGTTTCGGCCGGCCCCAGAAACCTTTGGTCGGGAGAGACCGTGCTGCCCTCCCCCCTGAGACAACTGAACCGCGACAGCCGCCTGTTGTTCGCGGCCCGGGTGGCCCGGATGTTCGGCTACGGATTTCTGGCCGTCGTCCTGGTTTTGTACCTGGCTGCACTGGGCTTCGACGAGGCGCGGATCGGTCTTCTGCTGACGCTCACGCTGGCGGGCGACACGGCGATCTCGCTGTGGATGAGCACGCAGGCCGACCGGTATGGACGACGCCGGATGCTGTCCCTGGGGTCCCTGCTTGTCCTGGGCGCCGGCCTGATCTTCATCACCACCGGTGACTTCATCGTCTTGCTCCTGGCCGCGACGATCGGCGTCATCAGCCCCAGCGGCAACGAGGTCGGGCCGTTCCTGGCGATCGAGCAGTCCGCCCTGTCCCAGATCGTGGCCGACGAACGGCGGACGAGTATTTTCGCCTGGTACAACCTCGTCGGGTCCTTCGCCACGGCAGCCGGCTCGCTGGCCGGGGGAGGCCTCGCCACGCTGGGACAGCGGTGGGGCATGACCCCCCTGGCCAGCTACCGCATCGTTCTGGCGGGCTACGCGCTGATGGGTCTTGTGCTTGCCGTGCTGTTCCGGCAACTCGGTCCGGCGGTGGAGGCCCACCCGGCCCCAGCCCGTCCGCTCATTGCCCCAGGATCGCGGCTGGGTCTGCACCGCTCGGGCGGGGTGGTGTTGCGGCTGGCCAGCCTGTTCGCCGTGGATGCCTTCGCCGGCGGCTTCGTGCTGCAGAGCATCGTCGCTTACTGGTTTCACGTCCGGTTCGGTGCCGACGAGGCGATGCTGGGGATGATCTTCTTCGGGGCGAACCTGCTGGCGGGCATGTCGGCCCTGGCCGCCTCGGCCATCGCGTCCCGAATCGGCCTGGTGAACACCATGGTCTTCACCCACCTGCCGTCGAACATCCTGCTGGTGCTGGTGCCGCTGATGCCGACGATGCCGCTGGCGATTCTCGTGCTGCTGGTCCGCTTCAGCATCTCCCAGATGGACGTCCCCACGCGGCAGTCCTACACCATGGCCATCGTCAGTCCGGATGAGCGCTCGGCGGCGGCGGGGGTCACCGGGACGGCGCGCACGGTCGGCGCCTCGCTGGCCCCGGTGTGCGCGGGCCTGCTCCTGAGCAGTCCGGCACTGATGAGCGGGCCGTTCTTCGTGGCCGGCGGCCTCAAGATCGTCTATGACCTGCTGCTCCTGGCGGCCTTCCGTGGCCTGAAGCCGCCCGAGGAGCGGTCTCGGGCGTGATGTTCCCACTGGCCAGGCATGGATACTGTGCCCGTCCCTCGGCAGGGCATCCATCTGAGCACCGTGGCGGCATGCGACTCCATCGGTCGGCTCGCTGAACCCTGCCGAAGAAATCTTTCCGTGCAGTCAGTTGGAAGGAGCCCCGTAGAGCAGCGTGGTCGAGGTGGGGCCACCGGCAGCGATCGTGACCGAGACCTCCTGGGTCCCGAGGGTTTCGTGCCAGGCATGGAGGCGAAAGGTGCCGGCGGGGACGCCGCTCAGGTGGAACGCGCCATCGGGTCCGGTCACGGCGGCGAAGGCATCGTCGCGGACCAGGATGTAGGCCCGCATCCAGGTGTGCCCGACATCGCACTCCAGGCGGGTGAGGCCGGGACGATCCAACGCGGCCCAGACCCGCTGGCGAAAAACCGGCAGGGCCAGGTGAAAGATGGTCTCGCTGCCCAGGTACGCGTGCACCGTGTGCAGGATCGGATCGCTGTTGCGAACCTCCAGCCGGCTGCCCGGCGGCACCACCTGGACCCGTGGCACGAACCGGCAGGCACGATTATCCAGGACGGCAGTCTTTGGCGCCGGGGATCGCCGCGGAAGGGGGACGTCCTCCAGGGTCACCAGGACGTCCGCAATACCACGATCCGATCCAATCCGAACCCGCTCCGACGGCATCCGCTCGCCGCAAAACTCCCGGTGCTTGAACACCGGTTGAAATTCCTCGGCGGGGTAGGGACCAGCCAGGCGCACCCACCCCCGGATCTCCGCAGCCTCGGCCGGCGCCCCGAGGGCCGGCCACCCAATTTCGACCGGCCCCAAGGTTCGCCTTCCCGCCTGTCACACCCGATACCTGTCTATGACCGACCGGTCCACTGTGACGCCGAGCCCGGGCCCCGGGGGGATCTCCACCCACCCGTTGACGTGCTGAATGGGGTGCTCGACCAGGTGCTGGCGGAACGGGTGGGCCGACCGGTCATACTCGAAGATCGGTTCGGCGGCAAATACGGAATGGTGCGCGACAGGGATGGCGGCGATCAGTTGCAGGGACGCTGCCTGGGCGATGGCCGACCCCCAGACGTGGGGGTTCACCTGGACCCCATGGGCCTGGGCCAGCGCGAGAATGTGCCGGCACGCCGTGAAGCCGCCCGCCGACCCGATGTCGGGCTGCGCGATGTCCACCGCCCGCTGGCCGAGCAGCTCGCGGAAACCGAAGAGCGTGTGTTCATTCTCGCCGCCAGCGATCGGGATGGAAAGCGCCTGCCGGACCTCGCGGTAGCCCGCGATGTCCTCGGGGACGACCGGCTCTTCATACCACCGCAGATGGTATGGTTCCAATGCCCGGCCCAGCCTGATCGCCTCCGCCACGCCGTAGGCGTGATTGGTGTCAACCATGAGGGGCACCGACCGCTCGCCCAGGGCCCGCGTGACCTCCCCCATCACCGCGATGTCATCATCCACCCCGTAGCCGAGCTTGACCTTCATTGCCGTCAGGCCGGCCTCGTAATGTCGAACCGCCTCCTCGCCCAGGCGGCTCGCCTCACCCTGTCCGCGGATCCGGTAGAAGCCGGTCGCATACGCCTGAACCCGCGTGCGGAATGCCCCACCCAGGAGCCGGTACGTGGGCACACCGCGGACCTTCCCGGCGATGTCCCAGAGCGCGATGTCGATCGCGCTGATGGCGGCCACTACGGAGCCCTTCCGGCCATAGTCGCGCGTCTGGTGGTACATGCGATGCCAGAGCACCTCGGTGTCCAGCGGATCGGCCCCGATCACGAGGGGCTGGAGCGCGGACTCGATGACCGCCCGGGCGATCTCCGGCGGCTCCAGGCCCTGCGCGAATGCCTCCCCCCACCCGACGATGCCCTCATCCGTGACCACCTCCACGAGGGTAGCGGACCGCTGTCTCACCCAACCCTGGGAAAAGGCAAACGGCTGGTCCAGCGGACTCCGCAACGCGTAGCTCTTGACCTCGGTGATCTTCATCTCTCGACTCCTGCCCGGTGAGGGAGTTGACGCCCCGACGCGGGTCGCGGCGGAAGGGGGGCATTCTTGCAGTGGCGCATCGCAATGGCGTCAGAGCGATCGGGCTTCCGTCGGCCGGCCGGCGGCGACCCCGGCACCCTGGATCCGACGCCTGGGAAGCGTCCGACCCTATCGCTGGATCTCCTGATCCTCCGAGGCCAGCAATTCTTCCACCTCGGCCCGCGTGATGAAGGCCGCGTCTCCCACGATGGTGCAGTCCAGGGCCACGGCCACGTTCGACTCCGCCCCGGCCGCGTTCACCTCCATCTCGTGCGCCTGGTCCAGCCGCCGAGAACCGGACCTGCGTCTCGCCCACCGTCACGACGTCGAGCATCGTCATCCCTCACGTGCAACGGCCGACAGCGATATTTGGCTAACCGCTGGATGGTTCAGTCTGCTTCAATTTCTTTTTGGGGTCACATTCCGGGCCCCGGGTCTCGGCTCACGGCTCTAGGCTCTTGATTGATCGCTGTCCCTGTCGCTGTCCCTGTCGTCTTTTTTCTTCCCCGCTATCCCTTTCGCTGTCGGCTATCGCTGTCGCTATCGTCCTTCCTTTCCGAGTCCCATCCACTCTTCCCGGAAGATCCGCCCGTCCATGGCCTTCAGGTCCGGCGCCACCCGGGGCCGGAAGGCCATCTGTCCCAGGACGTCCCGCTCCAGGTCTACGCCGGGCGCCACCTCCGTGACCACCAGGCCGTCCCGGGTGATCACCAGGACCGACCGCTCCGTGATGAACTGCACCCGCTGCCCCTGCGCCGCGGCATGCTCGCCGCTGAAGGTGATCTGCTGCACGCGCGGCACGAACTTCCGGAACCGGCCCTCCTTCTTGATGCGAAGCCGCCCCGCCCCGACCTCCACCTCCAGGCCGCCGGCCGTGAACGTCCCGCAGAAGGCCACCGCCTTGGCCCCCTGGGAGATGTTCACGAACCCGCCCACGCCGGGCAGCCGCCCGTGGAACTTGCTGACGTTCACGTTGCCTCGCTCGTCCGCCTCCGCCAGGCCCAGGAACGCCAGGTCCAGGCCGCCCCCGTCGTAGAAGTCGAACTGGTACGGCTGGTCGATGATTGCCTCCGGGTTGGAAGACATGCCGAAGATCACGCCGGGCGCCGGGATCCCGCCGGTGATGCCCTGCTCGATGGTGGCGGTCATCCGTCTCTCGATCCCCTCCTCGGCCGCCACGCGGGCGATCCCATCCGGCATCCCCACGCCCATGTTCAGGACCGCCCGGGGGAGGGCCACGATCTCCAGGGCGGCGCGACGGGCGATCACCTTCCGCTCGTCCAGCTCCATGGGCGGGAGCGAGGAGATAGGCACCCGGACCTCCCCGCTGAGGGCGGGATCGTACTCGCTCTCGACGCTCTGCCACTGGTCCGGGTGCACCACGACGTAATCCACCAGGGTGTGGGGCACCTTCACCATCTTGGCCGGCAGGCTGCCCGATTGGGCCAGGCGTTTCACCTGGGCGATGACGATCCCGCCCGAGTTCCGGGTGGCCAAGGCCATGGGCAGTACCTCGAGGAACGCCGGCTCATGCTCCAGCGTCAGGTTCCCCTTCTCGTCGGCGGTCGTCCCGCGGATGAAGCAGACGTTGAGAGGGAACGCCCGGTAGAACAGCCACTCGCGGCCTCCCAGGCTGATGACCTCGATCAGCTCTTCGGTGGTCCGGGCATTCAGCTTCCCCCCTTCGACCCGCGGGTCCACGAAGGTGTGGAGGCCGATGTGGGTGATGAGGCCGGGCCGCCCGCCCGCCACCTCGCGCAGCCACTGGGACATGACCCCCTGGGGCCAGTTGTAGGCCTCGATCTTGTTGTCCAGGATGAGCTGGGCGTACTTGGGGGACATCCCGTAATGGCCGCCGACGTTCCGCTTCACCAGGCCCTCTCCGGTGAGGAGGTTCAGGCCGGTGCTCTTCCAGTCCCCCAGCCCCGACACATGGAAGAGGGTGAGGTCGCGCGGCTGCCCCGCCTCCTCGAACTTCTCTGCCAGGGTGCGGATCAGGAGGTCCGCCTCCAGGTTGCCGCCGCCGGCCCCGTGCAAGGCCAGGGTGTCCCCCGACTTCACCAGATCCACCGCCGCTCGCGCGCTGATGACTTTGCTGCTCACGCTCTACCCCGATCCCTGGAAACGGGAAAATGGAAGCTGGAAACTGGTCGGGTCAGATTCGCGCCCAGTTTCCGATTTCCGACTTCCAGCTTCCGCCTTTTTAGAAGAAATACTCCAGCCGCCCCCCGGTGATGTCCACCACCGCCCCGTTGAGAAACGAGGCCGCCTCCGAGGCCAGGAAGGCGACCACCCGCCCCACCTCGGCCGGCTCCCCGATCCGGCCCAGGGGGACCTGCTGTTGCAGCTTCTCCAGCGTGGGAGGCGCCAGGCTCCCGCGCAGCGCCTCGGTCCCGATGAATCCCGGGGCGATCACGTTGGCCGTGACCCCCTTGGGCCCAAGTTCCCGCGCCGCGGTCATGGTCAGGGCGATCACCCCGGCCTTGGCGGCCCCGTAGTGCCCCAGGCTCGGCCGGCCGCCTACCCGTCCGTGGATCGAGGAGGTGTTGATGATCCGCCCCCATCCTTGCTTGACCATGTGGGGCGCCGCGTACTTGATGCAGAGGAACGCGCTGCGCAGGTGGTTCCCCATCATGAAGTCCCAGAGCTCCTCCGGCAGATCCACCAGGGGCTTGTTGAGGTGCGGGCCGGTCGTCCCGGCGTTGTTGACCAGGATGTCCAGGCGGTTGAAGGCCTTCAGCGTGGTCTCCACCAGGCGCTGCACGTCGGCCGTCTGGCTCACATCCGCCTGGACGGAGATCGCGCGGCTCCCCCTGTCGAGGAGGCCCCGGACGACCTGCTCCGCCTCGCGCACGCTCTTGGCCGTGGCCACGACGACTGCGGCCCCCTCGGCCGCCAAGGCCTCGGCCTCTGCCTGCCCCAGCCCCTTGCTCCCACCCGTGACGATGGCCACCCGATCCTTCAGTCCGAGGTCCACGATGCCCTCCATTCCAATGGAAAATTGAAAACCGACAACGGACAACCGACAACCGGCCAGTGCACAACACACTTGACCGGTTTTGAATTGTCGGTGGTCGGTTTTTCATTCTCATTCTGTCCCGAGAGCCTCCGCCACCAAGGGGGCCACGGCGACCGGCTGGTGCTTCTCCGCCGACGTGACGGCCGCCGCAACCATGGCCAGCGGCTTCTCCGTGAGGACGTGCAGGCCCCGCTGGAGCGCCGCCAGGATCGCCCGCTTGTGGACCATCTCCGGCAGGGCGACGATGACCGCCTGCGCCTGTGAGCGATCCAGGCCTTCCTCGATCGTGGTGAATCGCTTCGAGGGCGCAACGGTGAACTCCTCGCCCACCGTGGCCAGCAGCTCCGGGTGTTTGGCCACGATCCCCGCCACCTCGCACTCCGTGCAGGCCAGGACCTCCTTGAGCCAGTTCTTCCCGAAGAATCCCAGACCCATCACCAGCACTCGCATGCCCATCGTCCCTTCCCGGGTCGCCCTCGCATCCCTCACGTGGGCCGGTACCCCATCGCCCCGGAGATCCTCGCGGCGCTGCGGACCACTTCGTGGGCGATCTTCTCAATCCGGGCCTCCGTCACTCGCGCCTTCAGCAACGAGACGCTGATCGCCGCCACGACCCCGCCCGCGTGGTCCCGGATGGGCGCGGCGACACATACCACTCCTTCGTGGAGTTCCTCGTTATCCACCGCATAGCCCCG
>JACQXP010000201.1 GCA_016208645.1 Candidatus Methylomirabilota bacterium
CAACCCGCCGATCCCCTGGCCCATGATCTCCGGCGCGGCCCTGGCGGCCGACGTGGGCGCCGGGTCCGCCGTCCACTTCGTCCCCATCGGATCCTTCACGCCGCCCATCATCCTGGAGTACGCCGCCCGGCAGCGCGTGCGGATCGAAGCGCTGTGATCCCGGGAGGCCTTCCGCCTGACTTCTCCCTTGCCTCGGACCCCGCCCTCTGATATAAGGCCTCGTCCTCGCGCCAACGGGTCCTGGCCATCCCCCGAGCGGAGCCCGCATGCGATACCACCCCGCTTCTGCAATCATATTTGTCTCCGGCCTCCTCGTCGCTCCTTTCGGCCACGCCGCCAACGACCTCCAGCAGGACCTGGAGCGGCTCCAGCGCCTGCGGGATGCCATGGAGGTGGACGCGGACAGCGTGGAATACCTGGAGGCGGAGCGGAAGGTGGTGGCCAAGGGCGGGGTCCGCATCGGGCTGGAGGACCGCTCGCTGTTCGCCGACGAGGTGGCGGTGGACCTGGACGACCAGACGCTGGTGGCGACGGGACACGTGCTGCTCATGGAAGGCCTGAACCGGCTGGAGGGGGACCGGATCGAGTACAACTACCGCACCAACCTGGGCGTCGTCGGAAACGGCCGGGCGTTCCTGGCGCCCGGTGTCAGCTTCAGCGGCGTGGAGATCCGCCGCGAAAGCGAGCGGCAGTACCGCCTCATCCAGGGGCGCTTCACCACCTGCCGCCTGTGCCAGCCCGAGCCCCAATCTCCCGACTGGGAATTTCGGGCCCAGGATGCCACTGTCTACCAGGACGACTGGATCGTCTCCCGCAACACCTCCTTCTGGGTCCGGGGGATCCCCGCCCTGTACTCGCCGATCGCGGCCGTCCCCATCGGCCCGCGGCGAACGGGGTTCCTGGTCCCTCGCTTCGGCTACGGCAACCGCGACGGCTTCGTGGTGAAGCAGCCGTTCTTCTGGGCCCTCTCCCCCTCCCAGGATGCCACGGTCACATTGGCCTATCGCGCCAAGCGCGGGTTCGACTTCCTGGGGGAGTACCGGTACATCCTGGCGGAGGACTCCCGCGGGGAACTGAGCGGCCGGTACCTCCACGACAACCTCTCCACGGCGCCCCAGCAGAACCGGGCGGAGTTCAAGTGGCTGCACAGCCAACTCCTGGCGCCCACCTGGACCTTCAAGGCGGATGTCCGGGTGCAGAGCGATCGCGCCCTGACGAGGGACTTCGTGGATTCGTCGGTGGCCGACCGGACCCAGCGGACGCTGCCCTCCAAGGGGTTCGTCACCCAGGCGACGCCCCAGTACATGCTCCTGGGACTGGTGGACGTGACCCGGGATCTCTCCGACGTGGCGGAGACCCGGACCTCGCGGCTGCCCGAGGTGCGGTTCCAGTGGCTTCCTGGCCAGTTGCTGGAGACGCCGCTCGTGGCGGAGGGGGAGACCTCCGTGGTCTACCTCGAGCGCAACCAGGGCGAGGATGCGGGACGCTTCGACTTCCATTCCGGCCTGCGCCTGCCGGTGGCGCTCGGCCCCTGGCTCGCCGCCAGCAGCCTGGTGGCCTTCCGCGAGACAGCCTACACGGGGACAGAGCGATCCAGCGGGAGCAGCAACCGGACACTGGTAGAGCTGGGGGAGCGGCTCGCCTCACGGTTTGCCCGGCGGTTTGACGAGCCGGGCCTGAGTCTCCTGCGGCTGACGCACGTCGTGGAGCCGGCCCTGACCTACCAGTACGTCCCCTGGGCGGATCAGCAGTCGCTCCCGCAGTTCGATCCGACCGACTTCATCAGCGCCCAGAACCGCCTGACCTATCAGCTCACGAACCGCCTGATCGCGCGCTGGCGCGAGGCGGGGGGAGAGATCCGAAGTCACGAGGTGGCGACCCTGGAGATCGCCCAGAGCTGGAACCTGCAGTCGAAGACGCGGGAGTTCTCGGACGCGTATCTCACGAGTCTCACGCCCGAGCGCGTGGATCAGGCCGTTACGGATGTGCGCTCCCTGGGCACCGGGTTCTCCCAGGCGCGGGAGCGGGAGCTGTCCAACCTCGTCTTCAGCGCCGGGCTGAGCCCGCTCCCCGGCGTGGCCTTCCGGGGCACGCTGGCCCTCAACACCGAGGATCGGCGGACCGACGCTATCAACACCGGGGTGCAGCTTCGCCTGCCGGACCTCCTGACCCTCGAGATCGGTTCGACCTACGTCCGGGACCAGTTGGCACACGGCCTGGTGGCCAAAATCGAGATGCACGTGACCAAGACGGTCCTGCTGGATTTCTTGACCCGCTACGATGCCCATACCGAGACCTTTCTGGAGAGCGCCGCTGGCCTTCGCTACAGCAGTTGCTGCTGGGAGTTGGGCATCAAGTACACCAATCGGACCCGCGGTCCTGGCCAGCCGGTGGAGAACGATGTCCGCGTGACCTTCGACCTCAAGATCCCCACGCCGGCGGCTGCGCGCTAGCCGGCTGGTAGGCTGGGATGCCAGGAGGCCAGGCGACCACGAGGCGGGGATCTCCACGCACCGAACCGGGGAGCCGCCCCGGTGCCGGGTCGTTCGGCACGAGCGCGGTTCCCCCAAGCCGGACAATCCCCAGATAGGGGTTGACCACCCCGCGCCCCCCGTCTGGTCGCCTGGGAGACCACCCGGGCCTGCGACCTCGCCTGTCTCCACTGCCGCGCCGTGGCCCAGCCCACGCCCGACCCCCGGCAACTCTCCACCCAGGAGGCCTTCCGCCTGGTGGACGACATGGCCGCCTTCCAGGAGCCGGTGATCCTGATCCTCACGGGCGGCGATCCGCTGAAGCGAGCGGATATCTTCGACGTGGCGGCGCGGGCGTCCCGGGCCGGCCTGCGCGTGGTGATGTCGCCCAGCGGGACCAACGTGACGCCCCAGAGCGTGGCGCGATTGAAGCAGGTGGGGGTCCAGCGGATCTCCGTGAGCCTGGACGGGAGCACGGCGGAACTCCACGATGCCTTCCGGCAGGTGCCGGGGGCCTTCGCGGAGGCCACCCGATCCCTGGCCTACGCCCGCGAAGGGGGATTGCCCTTCCAGATCAACACCACGGTCACCCGCCACAACCGCCACGACCTGGCCCACATGCTGCGCCTGGCAGTGGACCTGGGGGCGGTGGCCTGGGACGTCTTCATGCTGGTGCCCACGGGACGGGGCACGATCCAGATGGAGATCACCCCGGAGGAGTACGAGGAGACCCTGCACTTCGTCTACGACGCCTCGCAGACCGCGCCCATCCAGGTGAAGATGACCTGCGCGCCGCACTACAAGCGCGTCCAGGTCCAGGAGCGCAAGCGCCAGGCGCGCGGGACCGGCGCCGCGGGACCGCAGCGATCGCACCCGGCGCACGGGTTCAGCCGGGGCTGCATGGCCGGATTCGGCTTCTGCTTCGTCTCGCACATCGGGGAGGTGGGCGGCTGCGGGTATCTGCCCCTGCTGGCCGGGAATGTGCGCGAGGCCTCCCTGGTGGACATCTACCGGGACTCGCCCCTGTTCCGGAGCATCCGGGATCCCGACCTGCTCCAGGGACGCTGCGGCATCTGCGAGTACCGGGTCCTCTGCGGCGGGTGCCGGGCGCGCGCCCTGGGCGCGACGGGAAACTACCTGGAGGAGGAACCGTTCTGCACCTACCAGCCCAACCCCCGGGCCCCCCGGGAGCTGGTGAATGTGGAGGAGCTGCTCACGCAGGTGACGTCTCACGAGAGCCGGATCGAGGCGGCGCCGCATCGCGGGCGGATCCCGCCCGCCTTCTAAAGACCGGCGGCAACTTAAAACGGACAACGGACCTGTCTGCGTGCAACGCACAGGCAGGCAACCGACAGCCGGCCAATGTCCGCCGGTTTTCAGTTGTCGGTTGTCAGTTTTGAATTTTTTATTGCAGGGGAGTAGCCATGTACTACCCAGT
>JACQXP010000202.1 GCA_016208645.1 Candidatus Methylomirabilota bacterium
AGCGAGACTACCCGGTCATCCAGGGGATCGTCCTCCTGATGAGCGTCAGCTTCGTGTGTGTCAATATGCTAGCGGACGGGCTGTTTGCCATGATCGACCCGCGCATCCGGCTGGTAAAGGCCAAGGAGTAGGCGTGCGGCGCCTCTTCGCGAGTCCAACCGTCACGGCCGCGTTCGTCGTCATGATCGGCCTGTGCGCGGTGGCTCTGCTGGCGCCGCTCCTGAGTCCCAGAAACCCCCTGGTGATGGACTTTCGCGCCCAACTCTCCCCCCCGAGCCGCACGTTCCTGCTGGGGGCCGACTCCTTCGGGCGCGATGTCCTGAGCCGGCTGGTGTACGGCGCCCGCATCTCCCTGGGGATCTCCCTGGCGTCTGTGCTCTCGGCCGTGGCCATCGGGGTGCCCTTGGGCTGCGTGGCGGGGTACATCGGTGGGCTGACGGACGAGGTCCTGATGAACGTGGCCGACGGACTGCTCTCGCTTCCGCCGCTGATCATCGCCGTCGCCCTGGTCGGAATCCTGGGGCCGAACGTCCAGAATGTGGTCTTCGCCCTCACCGTGGTCTACGCGCCGCGCTTCGCCCGACTGAGCCGGGCCACGGTGCTTTCCCTGCGGGACCAGGATTTCGTCCAAGCGGTTCGGGCCTTGGGCGCGGGCGACGGGCGCATCCTGGTCCGGCACCTCGTCCCCAACGCCGTCGCCCCCCTGTTGGTCCTGACCACGGTGACGTTCGGGCAGGCCCTGACCGCCGAATCCGGTCTGAGCTTCCTGGGGTTGGGCGCGCAGCCGCCGACCCCCACCTGGGGTTCCATGCTGAGCGAATCGTGGAAATTCATCCAGCAGGCCCCCTGGCTGCCGATCTTCCCGGGGGTGACCATCATGCTGGCGGTCCTGTCCTTGAACGTGCTGGGGGATGGCGTGCGGGATGCGATCGACCCCAAGCTGCGCGGGCGGTGATCCCATCGGCTGGGGGAAACTCACGGACGATCCTGAGGGATCGGGGAGGGGATCCATGCATCGGCGGTGGACGCGCATGACACGGATCGGACAGGCAGCAGGATTCCTCATGGCTGCCCTGGCCGCGATCGGGCTCCTGGCGGGCGGCGGCTGGGCCGGCGAGCAACCGGTTCGGGGTGGCACGCTCCGGATCGGGCTGTACAGCGACCCG
>JACQXP010000203.1 GCA_016208645.1 Candidatus Methylomirabilota bacterium
AAAAACTCCCCCCCATCAGATCCCCGGGGCGTCCCGCATTGCCTGAACCGACGCGGGTTTACCCGTCCACGGCTCGAATGCCAGCGCCCCCTGATGAAGCCGCATGCAGAAACGGTTGCCGGCAGAGCAGCCGCGGGCCCGCGCGGCCTGGGGGAGGGGGATCTCCGGCGGGCTGGTGATCAGGTTCCACACGACCATCGGAGTGGAGAGGCTGGCATACTGGCACGCCGGAGATCGCGCCGCCATCGGGTGATTGGCAATCCGGCAATCCGGCGACCAGGCAACTAGGCAATTAGGCAATGGGGCGATTGGGCAATCTGGCAACTGGGCACTCAGGGAAAACCCAAGGTGCTGGGTCACCAGATCGCCAAATTGCCAAATCGCCCAGTTGCCCAATTGCCTTCAAGTTGTCAGGCGATTCCCTCGGCGATGGCATGCACCAGCGCCTGCCGGATGGCCTCCATGCGGTCCCCCTCCGCCACCTTGCTCCCGTCCTTCTCGGTCACATAGAAGACATCCACGGCCTGGTCCACCTCCGTGGCGATTTTCGCCAGGGCCACATCCAGATCCATGTCCGAGAGCGTGCTGCTGATCACATAGAGCAGCCCCAGACGGTCCGGCGCCCGGACGTCGATCACCGTGTACCGGTCCGACACCAGGCTGTCGAACTCCACCCGGGTCTGCATCTCCCTCGCCCCGGGGGTGGGCTTGGCGAGCAGATCTCGCCGGCGCGCCTTGATCAGGTCGCGCACCGCGGCCTGGTCCAAGATGATTCCCTTCAGGTCGCGGGCGAAGCGATGCCAGACGGTCTCATCCTCGAGGGCGGCGCCGCGGCCGTCGCTCACCTGGAAGGTGCGGATCATGACCCCGTCCGCCCGGCTGAAGAGCTGAGCCGTCAGGATATTGATCCCGTTCGCCGTCAGGGTCCCGACCACCTTGGCGAAGCGGCCCGGCGCGCCCGGCGCGCACACCGAGACCTCCGAGTAGCCCGCCATGGGGTAGGCGTCCCAGCGGATCGCCACCGGGTCGCCACGGCGCACCTGTTCGATGAGCTGGAGGTGCTGCGCCACCTTGGTGCTGGAGGTGGTGAGGACGTATCGGCTGGGCATGAGGGTGAGGTGCTGCCGCACCACCTCGCCCCCGAACTCTCCTCCCAGCTCCGCCACCAGGGCGGCCCGCCGGGTGGCCGCCTTGCGGTGCTCCTCCTCGCCCTCGGGGACGCCGCGCGTGAGGATGGTGTGGGTCTTGATGAACAGCTCCCACAGGAGGGTCCCCTTCCAGTCGGTCCAGACCTGGGGGCCCACGGCGTTGATGTCCAGGTAGGTGAGGAGGTAGAGCATCTTCAGGAGGTCCTCGTCGCCCACCAGACGCGCGAAGTCGATGATGAGGCGCTCGTCGTCCAGGTCCCGCCGTTCGGCGATGTGGGCCATGCTGAGGTGCTGGGCCACCAGGAACGTCACGCCCGCGATGTCGCTCTGCGCCAGGCCCACGCGGGTCAAGGCCGCCTCGGCGATGGCCACGCCGCGCTCCACGTGGCCGTGCCCCTCCCCCTTGCCGATGTCGTGGAAGAGGATCGTCAGTTTCAGCACCTCCGGCTTCTTCAGCTCACCGGCGATCCGCCGGAACTCCTGGAGGCGGGGGTCGGTCGCCCCGGCGAGGGCCTCCAGGTAATCCAGCAGGACGAAGGTGTGCTCGTCCACCGTGTACCGGTGGTAATAGTCGAACTGGACCAGGCAGGCCACCCGGGCGAACTCGGGGAGGTAGGCGGACAGCACCCCCAGCTGGTGCATCTGGCGCAGGGTGTCCGACACGCCGCGCGGAGCCTTGAGGATGGCCAGGAAGAATCCCAGGGCCCGGTTCGAGCGCCGGAAGTCGTCGTTGATCAACTCCAGGTTGCTCCGGACGGCCGCCTTGGCCTCGGCGCTCAGCTCGTAGCCCATCTCCTGGCAGTACCAGAAGATCTTGAGGAGCCGGATGGGGTCCTCCCGGAAGCAGTGGCGCTTCCCGGGGAGGATGTGGATCTGGCGGTTGAGCTCGGTGAACTCATCGCCGATGTCCCGGGCCCTCAGCTTCTTCATCACGGCCTCCACATGGGAGCCGGGTCGGGCGACGCAGCGCTCGATGAGGTGCCCCGAGAACTGGTGCAGCGCCCCGGCCCGGGTATAGTACTGTTGCATGAATCGCTCGACCCCGTAGGTCGCCTCGTCCCGGAATCCCAGGTTGGCCGCCACCGGGACCTGCAGGGAGAGGCTGAGCACGTCGCTCTTCCCGCCGTGCAGATAGTGCAGCTCGCTGCGCACGCGGAGGAGGAAATCCAGCGCCTGGAGGCACTGCGCCAGCTCCACGGGGGTGAGCAGGCCCAGCGCCGGCAGCGCCTTGAGGTTCTCCAGGCGATGCCGGGCGCGCGCCACCCAGAGCGCCGTGTGGAAATCCCGCAGCCCTCCCGGTCCCTCCTTGACGTTGGGCTCCTGCAGGTAGACGGAGCCCCCGTACTTGGTGTGCCGCTGGAGCTGTTCCCGCAGCTTGAGCTGGATGTACTGCTGGGCTCGCCGCCCCTGGAGGCTCCGCCACATCCGGTCCTGAAAACCGGCGAAGACGTCGGGGCGCCCGGCCAGGAAGCGCGCCTCCAGCATGGAGGTGCGGGCCGTGAGGTCCGCGTCCATCATCCGCATGGCGTCGTTCAAGGATCGGCAGCTGTGGCCCACGCTGAAGCCCAGGTCCCACAGGAAGTACAGGACATGATTCAGGATCGCGGCGACGTACTCGTCCACGCGCCGGGCGTACAGGAACATCACGTCCACGTCGGAGCCCGGGTTCAGCTCCCGCCGCCCGTAGCCGCCCAGCGCCACCAGGGCACAGCCTTCGCTGTGTTCCCGGAGTGCCGGCGGCACGACCCCGTCGGCCAGCCGGAAGAGCTGGCACACCACGGCGTCAACCAGGTCCGCGTGGCGGGCCACGACCTCGAGTCCGCTCGCCCCGCCTCGGTGCGCCGCCTCGATGCCTACCCGTTCCTCGGCGATGAACCGCTTCACCGCGGGCAGCAGTGCCGCGCGCAGCGCCTCCCCGTCCCCCGCCGGGGCCGCCGGGGCCAGCCCCTCCAGGAGTGCCTGGAAGCGAAGCGCCACCTCCGTCTCGGGCCCGTAGGAAATGGCCCTGGCCGGGCCCCGGGCCGGGGCGGGCACGCCCCAGCGGAAGAGACGGGACAGGGCACGGACGGGATCAGCCATGCGTCTCCCCGACGTGCGTGCGGGGCAGACGAGCCTGCCGATGCATGGGGTGCGCTCTCCACATGTCGCGACTATATCCAGTGGTCGTCCCGGGGTCAAGCCGGGCCGCCCTCGCGCCGGCGGATGAGAACCGGGACCCTCACGGGATCGCCTCCCCCCGCGGCGGTAAACGGCTGGAGCGGCGGTGCCTGCATGGCCACCTCCAGCTCGTATGGGCCGGGCTCCCGCGGGGCCAGAATGATCCACAGGAGGTCGAGGACCTGGCCCGGGAACACGTCCTGCGGGAGGGGCGTGAAGTCTGTGGAGGCCGGCTGCCCGTCCCGAAGCCAGCGGGCCCCCACGGTGAACTTCCCGAGATAGGATTGCGGGGTGGCCACCCAGAGGGCACCCTGCCCGGCCCCCCAGATGCGCCACTCGGATCCATGGTCCGGCAGGTCCGCCGACGCCCACCAGAAGGTGAGGCCGCCCAGGCGGGCGAGGCGCCGGAGCGGCACGCCCCCGAAGGATCCGGCCGGGCGTTCGCGCCAGATCGCGTCGCCCCGGTTGCGGAGGCGGACCGCGACCTCCACGGCCGCTCCGGTGACGGCCTCGACCCTCGGCGGCCCGTGCCAGGAGACGTCAGCGCGCGGGTTCTCCCCGGCAGGGGAGGTGGCTTCGAGCGTGATTGCGTGCTCCACCCGGAAGCCGACTCCCTCTACCGCCAGCCGGTAGGCGCCCGGCGTCGCGGGGGTCTCCAGCGGAACCACCGTCGTGTACCTCCGGCCGGTTGGCAGCACCGTGGGGAGAAACACCGGGACCTCGTGCGGCGGCAGCGCTGGCCCGGCGGCAGGCTTCCAGATCACGGTCACGGGCGGCCGGCCAATGGGGCCGGGATTGACCCAGGGACCACCCGACCGTTCCTCCAGGCGCAGTCCCACGTGGAACCGCTCCGCGGTGGAGAGGGTCGGGGGGAGCGCCAGCGTGGCCTGGAGGCTCGTCGAGCGCGACGCGGCGGGGGTGATCCGGAACAGGCGGAACGCCGGTCCCGCCCGGAGCAGCTCGAGGTGCCGGGACCAGGGGGGGTCCTGAAGCCACAGCCGGCGATCCGCGTCGTTAAGTTCGTCCAGGTGGACGACAAGTGTCCGGACGCCCAGCGCCTCCAGGGCCTCCAGCACCGGGTCGGAAAACCCCTGGCCGTTCACCAGCGCCGCCAGCTCGAAATACGAGCCCGGCCTGAACCCGGAGTAACCGTTGACCATCGGGGCCCAGTGCCGGGTGCTGCGTAACATGCGGAGTGCCTCGGGAACGGGATCGGATGGCGAGAAGGGGATCTCCAGGATCGCACCGCGCTTGGCGGCCTCCGCCAGCCAGGATGAGACTGGCGCGTCCTCGTGGGGCGCCTCCACGCGCTGCAATCGAATGGGGGTGTGGACCGATTCGGCCGAAATGCCGGCCAGGAGCGCTGCCGCCACACCCACCGCCACGATCGTCCCGCCCTGCCTCGTCTGTCGGACCCATGTCAGAAGCCGCGCCGTGCCGATGCCGGCGAGAACCGCCAGCGGGATCAGGGCGATCAGGAAGAATCGCGCCGGCACCCGCATGCCCCGGAACCCGGGGATCCAGAGGAAGAGGGCGAGGTAGGGGAGGGGCCACTGGGCCGGCTCGTCACCCCAGATCAGGATCGGCCCCAGGGACAGCAGGGCGCCGAGGCCTCCCACCAGAAGGTAGCCGCGAGGCAGCGTCGCGGGGTGCGTTCCTTCGGCTTTCCCGCCCTGTGGCCGCGGGATCAGGCCGAGACCGGCCAGGCCAAGAGGCACCAAACCCACAAACAGGGCGGTCTCCCACGGGGCGAACTGGCGGCGGAAGCGGCGCGTCAGATTTCCGTAGAGCCGGTTGGTCTCGTCGGCCGCCAGGAAGCTCAACGGCTGCGCGCTGTAGCGGAGTTGGTCTTCCAATCCGCGTTCGTGTCCCCATTGGGCCTGGGAGCGGAGGTACGGGAGCGTCACGGGCAGGAAGAGGATCGCGCCGAGCAGGCCTGCGAGTGCCAGATCGCGGAGGGCCCGGACGGTCGGCAGCCGGTTCCGGTCGAGCCAGCCCCGCCAGAGGGCATACGGGACGAGCAGCACCGACAGCATGAGGCCGAGATAGGCGGAGCTCAGAAACTGGCACCAGACCGCCAGGACCGCGCCCGCCATGCGGGACATCCGCGGCTCGCGCAGCCATGCCTCCACCGCGAGAAAGGCGAGGGGGGCCCACCAGGCCGACAGGAGTTGCAGGTGGAAGAGGTGGGGAAACCGCACCGGGGCGAAGGCGTAGACGAATCCCGCCACCAGGGCAGGGAGCGCCTGGCCGGTGATGGATCGGACCAGCAGGGCCAGGCTGAGGCCGTTCAGGACGAAGGCCCCCAGCAGGGTCAGGTTGTAGCCGAGGACGGGGTTTCCGGTGGCGGCGTACACCGGGGCGAAGAGCAGTTGGTTCCCCAACAGCGTGTCGGAGAACGCCAGCGCGTCCGGGGCCGGATAGAAGATGTTCCCCTGGAAGAGGCGCGTCGGGAAATGGGTCAGGGCGTGCAGCGCCCACGTGAGGATCCAGGCGTTCAGGGGAGAATCGGACGTGGCGGCCGGGTTGCTGTGGGCGATCAGGTGATCGGTCAGGTGGCGGGCCAAAGGCCAGGTGAGGATGACGGCCGCGGTTGCGTAGACCCCGGCGGCCGGGAGCGCCCATGTCCAGTTCCGGGAGGATGTCATGCCGGCCGGCCGGACCATTCGTCTCCAGGGGAGTGCAATCCCCCGTTCAGCCTCGGAGCGGCAGCCGCGCTCGTGGGCGGCCAGGCAGGGGCGGGAGTCATCGCCCCCGCTCCTGCCGGAAGGCCAGGTAGTCCGCCAGGACCTTCTCGTGGTCGAACGCCAGGGCGGCGGGCGGCTCCGTCGCTCTCACCGTCCGCACGTCGCCCGCGTCGTCCCCGGCCTGGGGGGTCCCCTGCGCCGTGGCGATGAAGACGGTGCTCACCGTGTGGCCCCGCGGATCCCGAGACGGATCCGAGTAGGTGTGCAACTGGCGGATGAGTTGGATGTCCAGCCCCGTCTCCTCCTTCGCCTCGCGCACCGCGGCCGCCTCGAGGCTCTCGCCGTACTCCACGAAGCCACCGGGCAGCGCCCACCCGTAGGGGGGATTGCGACGGCGGATCAGGACGATCCGATCCCCCTCCACCTCGATGATGAGGTCCACGGCGAGCCTGGGACTCCGGGGGGATGGCGGACGCATCGGGAGTTCCTTTGCGTGGCTGCGGGGAACACCATCGCCTTCACCCGTATCCTAGCGTGAGATTGACGGCGAGGCCAACGGATTATTCTCGCGCCCGGACTGCCACGGATGATGGGTAGGAGCCGAGGTCGCGAATGGATTCTCAGGTCAGTGGGTGGGGGCCTCTCCGGCCGCCTTGGGGGTCAGGTACGTGCGGTGCTCCAGCGACCCCAGGCCGCCACCGAACCCCGTGCCCCCGACCAGGCCGAGGGCGTAGGCACTCTCGTTGTGCTGGCTGAGATCCAGGCCCATGACCTCGTCTTCCTCGTGGATCCGGAGACCGATCACCGCATCCACGATCTTGAGGAGGATCCAGGAGCCGACGAAGGCAAAGATCCAGGTCACCAGGACGCTGAGGGCCTGCACCCAGAGCTGGCCCGGATTGCCGAAGAAGAGCCCGTTGTTGCCCGCCTCATTCACCGCCTTGCTGGCGAACAGACCCGTGGCCAGCGCCCCCCAGGTCCCCCCGACGCCGTGCACCCCCACGACGTCCAGGGAGTCGTCGTAGCCGAGCTTGGTCTTGACGTTACAGGCGTTGTAGCACAGTACGCCCGCGACCGCGCCGATCACCACGGAGGAGAGGGGTCCCACGAAGCCGGAGGCCGGCGTGATGGCCACCAGGCCGGCCACGGCGCCCGAGGCCGCGCCCAGCACCGTCGGCTTGCCCCGGGTGAGCCACTCGGTGAACATCCAGGCGAGCGTGGCCGCCGCCGTCGCGATGTGGGTCACCACGAAGGCGCTGGTGGCCAGGGCGCCGGAGCTGAGGGCGCTCCCGGCGTTGAAGCCGAACCAGCCCACCCACAGCATGGCTGCCCCGGTGACGGTGAGCGGGAGATTGTGGGGCGGCATGGGCTCGCTGCCGAACCCGCGACGCCTCCCGACCAAGAGGGCGGCGACCAAGGCAGACACGCCCGAGCTGATGTGCACCACGGTCCCGCCGGCGAAGTCGAGGGCTCCCAGGTTCCTGAGCCACCCGCCCACCCCCCAGACCCAGTGGGCAAGCGGGTCATAGATGAACGTGGCCCAGAGCAGGGTGAAGACCAGGAACGCACTGAACTTCATCCGCTCCGCAAAGGCGCCGGTGATCAGGGCCGGCGTGATGATGGCGAACATGAGCTGATAGATCATGAACGCCTGATGCGGGATGGTGGCAGCGTAGTCCGGATAGGGCTCGAGACCCACGCCCCTCAATCCCATCCACGACAGGTTGCCGAACAGTCCGCCGACGTCCGGTCCGAAGGCCAGGCTGTAGCCCCAGAGCACCCACTGGATGCTGATCACCGCCATGATGATGAAGCTGTGCATGATGGTGCCCAGCACGTTGTGCCGCCGGACCATCCCCCCGTAGAAGAGGGCGAGGCCCGGGGCCGTCATCATCAGGACCAGGGCAGCCGACGTCAACATCCAGGCGGTGTCGCCGCTGTCGACCTTTGGCTGCGGCGCCGCCGGTGCGGACGCCGTGGGTGGGGGGGCCGCTCCCGCGGACGGCGGCGCGGCGGAGGTTGCGGCCGGTGGGGTCGCCGGGGCCGGCGCCTGCTGGGCCGCGGACTGAGCCACCAGGACCCAGACGGTGACTAGCAGCGTGAGCATCACGAGCAACCAGGGTCTGCACCATGCGCCGCGGCGCGGCACGCAAAGAACTCCCGCAAGCAGGAAGGCCGGCCGGGCGAGCCCAAGAAGTGGAGGTGGGGCGACATACACATCCCGGGGAAACGAGCATCTTTGCTCATAGGTGCGCCACGCTGCGCACGAGGTCTTGCCACTTCAAAGCATGCGGCGTGCCTGTCGGTCAGGATGGAGGCCTCTGGGCCGAAAACCGATCCCAAGGGCCGGATTCTACTGACGGGACGGGCGCACGGGGGCGGGGTGTTGTGGAGATGAGGAGGCCTCAGGCTGCCTTTTGAGTAAGCAATTCCTCGAAGATGTGCCTATCCTTTGGGCGGGATGCGTTCCGGCCGAGCGGTGCGCCTGCTAATAACTTATGAGCGATGCAGGCGCGCCTCCGCACGCTGGGCGAGGAGCGAGAGGGGATAGCTGATGCAGAAGTAGATGGCCGCGGCCACCAGGTAGATCTCGAAAGAACGGAAGGTCCGCTCGATCGTCTCCTGGGCCGCGCGGGTGAGTTCGAAGACGCCGATGATGGCGGCCAAGGATGTGTCCTTGATCAGGATCGTGCACAGGCCGACGAAGGGCGGGAGCATGCGGCGGACGGCCTGCGGGAAGATCACGTGGCGCATGGCTTGAAGGCCGCTGAGTCCGGTGGAGCGGGCCGCCTCCGTTTGGCCGCGGGGGATGGACTGGATCCCGCCCCGGACGACCTCGGCCGTGTTCGCCATCATCCAGAGCGACATGGCCAGGACGGCGGCGGGGTAGGTGGGGATCTTCACCCCGATGGCGGGCAGCCCGAAAAAGATGAAGAAGATCTGGAGCAGCAGGGGGACGGCGCGGGTGAATTCCACGGCCCAGCGGACCCCGCTCTGGAGCGGGGCCCACGGGACGAAGCGCAGCAGGCCGGCGAGCAGCCCGGCGGCCGTGCCCAGGACGATCACGGCCGCCGAGATCTCCAGCGTGCTCACGCTGCCCCGCAGCAGATACGGGAGGTTTTCGACGACGACAGATACGTTCATGTCAAACCCGGGAAATGGAACCGCAAATGAACGCAAATGGACGCGAATGTCAAAGGGCCAAACCTCCGGAGAAAAACTTCAGGGTGCCATCTGCATTCATTGGCGTTCATTTGCGTGTATTTGCGGTTGCATTGGCGGCTTCATCGGCCCGTGCGCAGGAGACGATCCTCGGTCAGCGTCAGGATGCGGGTCAGGGTCAGGACCAGGATCACATAGAGCACGGCGGCCGCGCCGTAGATCTCGAAGGACCGGAAGTTGTTGAAGGAGATGTCGTTGGCGACGAACATGAGCTCCACCATGCCGATGGTGGAGACCAGGGAGGAGTTCTTCACCAGCGAGACCAGGTTGTTGCCCAGCGCGGGGAAGGCGATCCGGAGGGCCTGAGGGATGCTGACGTGGATCGCCTCCTGAAAAGGGGACAGCCCGGTGGAGCGGGCCGCCTCGTGCTGGCCCTTGGGAACGGCCTCGAGTCCGGCCCGGAAGATCTCCGTGTTGTAGGCCGCGGTGTAGAGGGTCAGGGCCGAGAGGCCGGAGAGAAAGGGGGAGAGCCTCAATCCGAGCTGGGGCAGGCCGAAGTAGACGATGAAGATCTGGATGAGCAGGGGGGTATTGCGGAACACCTCGACGTAGGCGCGGACCACACCGCGGACGAAGCGGCCGGGGACCTGGGAAACCAGGGCCACGGCCATGCCCAGGCCCAGCGCCAGGAGCATGGCCGTGGCCGAGATGACGATGGTCAGGCCGGCGCCCTGGAGCAGATAGGGGAGCCCCTGCCAGATGGCCAGCCAGGAGAACGACATCGAGGGCAACTTGGCAAGTTGGCAACTGGGCAATCAGGCTGTTCTTCCCGGCTGCCTAATCGCCCAATTGCCGAGCCGCCGCGTCGGGGAGACGAGCCGGAGGCTCGCCCTCCCGACGTTCAGGGCTTGACCAGGTTGGCTTCGACCTCGCCGAAGTATTGCTTCCAGAGCTTGTCGTAGAACCCGTCTCTCTTCATCTTGGCAAGCTGGTCGTTCACCCACTTGATGAAGGTCAGGTCACCCTTGCGCACGGCGATGCCGTAGGGGCGGGGGATGAACGGCTTGCCGACCGCCTTCATGTCGGAATTCTCCTTGGCCAGGGTCAGGATCAGGATATCGTCCTGGGCGAAGGCGTCGGCGCGCCCGCCTTTGACCGCCAGGACCGCCTCGGAGACCTTGCCGAACTTGACCCGGTTCGCCTTGGGGGCCAACTGCTCGATGTCCTTGTCCTGGATGGCCCCCTGGATGACGGCCACCGTCTTGCCTGCCAGATCCTCGACCCCCTTGATCGGGCTGGCCCTGGGGACCAGGAGCAGGGAGCCGGAGAGGAAGTAGGGATCGGAGAACTCCACCACCTGCCGGCGCTCCTCGGTGACCGTGACCGTGGCAATGATGATGTCAATCTTCCCGCTCTGGAGGAACGGGATACGGTTCCCCGAGGTGACCGCCACCAGTTCTACCTTGTTCTCGTCGTCGAAGAGCGCCTTGGCGAAGCGGTGGGCGACGTCCACGTCGAACCCCAGGTTCTTGCCGGCGCTGTCCACGTAGCCGAAGGGGGGGAAGTCGGTCTTGACGCCGGCGATGAGTTTCCCCCGCTTCTTCACGTCGTCCAGGGTGCCGGCCGCCGCCTGGCCCGCCACGGCCAGGGCCAGCCACCCCATCAAAACGAACAGAGCGTTTCGTCGAATCGTGCCCCAGTTGCAGCGCATGGTCCCCTCCTCTCTTGATTGTCGATTTGCGATTGTCGATTGACGATTGGCCGGAACCCCGGGAAGAATCGGAAATCGTAAATCGGCAATCGTCAATTCAAGCGGGCGCCTCGGCGGCCGCTGCCCGCAGGGCCGCACGGCGGGTCGGCGCCCGCTCCGGCGACATCTTCACCTCCAGCCACTGGCTGAAGCGGGACATGCTGTAGGTGAAGATCCAGTAAACCACGGCGATGAAGAGATACATCTCGAAAGGCCGGATCTCGCGCTGGCTGACCGTCTGGGCCGCCTTGGTGAGATCCATCATCCCGATGATGGAGGCCAGGGACGTGTCTTTGAAGAGGACGATGAACTGCGTGACCAGCGAGGGGATCATGTTCCGGATGGCCTGGGGGAGGACGACGTGGAGCATCGTGTGGCCGTAGGACAGGCCACCCGCTGTGGCCGCCTCGATCTGGCCGCGCGGAACGGATTGGATGCCGGCACGCACAATTTCCCCGAGGTAGGCGGCCTCGAAGATCACGAAGGCGGTCAACGCCACGGTATACTCCGGCAGCCGCTGCCCGGTGATCTGCGGGATGAGAAACCAGAACCAGAAGATCACCATCACCAGCGGGACGCCCCGGAAGAACTCCACGTAGACCACCGCCGGGTAGTGGATCCAGGGGCGGTGGGCCAGGCGACCCATGCCGATGATGATGCCCAGGATGAACCCCAGGACGATGGCCGGAATCGCCAGGCGGAGCGTCCCCCCGCCAAAGGCCCCGAACCCCAGGAGGCCCTGGAGCAGGAGGAACTTCCAGTTGCTGACGATCACCGCCCATTCGAAGGTCAATGCTCGGCCCTCCCGACGCGGGCGATCAGGCCCGGGATCCGGAAGTAGCGCTCCACCTGGCCCATGATGGAGGCGATGCTCAGACACATGGCCAGGTAGATCAGCGTGCCCGCCGTGAGCGCCTCGAAGGCCTTGGCGGTATAGGTCTCGATCTGCCGGGTCATGAAGGTGAGCTCGGCGACGCCGACCGTCAGGGCCAGCGAGGAATTCTTGAGGAGATTCAAGGACTCGTTGGTCGCGGGCGGGATGATCAGGCGCAAGGCGACGGGAATGATGATGAGGCGATAGGCCTGCCCCACCGAGAGACCGGTGGCGACGGAGGCCTCCAGGAGGGTCCTGGGGATGGATTGGATCCCGGCCCGGATCACCTCGGACATCCGGGCCCCGTGGTAGACGCTGAGGCCCACCACGGCCGACCAGAATTCCGGGCCGTGAATGTTCAGCCAGTCCTGGGCGGCGCGCGGCAGGGCCTGGGGGGCGCCGAAGTACCAGAAGAAGAGCCATACCAGGAGGGGGACGTTCCGGAAGAACTCCACGTAGAAAGTGGCCAGGGCCCGCAGGGGCGCGAAGGGCACAGTCCGAAGTGCGCCCGACAGGATCCCGAGGGCGCAGGCGATGATCCAGCTCAAGGCAGAGAGCCGGAGGGTAGTCCAGATCCCCTGGACGAGCCACTCCCCGTGGCCACCTGTCCAGAGGACACTCCACTGGAAGTCGTACTGGATCCCCAGGAATCCGGTGAGGGGCATAGGCCGGGATCAGGCGGATCCCGAGAAGGCACGCCGTCCCGCCCGGGATCCGCGCCGCGACGTGCGAGTTACTTGGGGACCACCTCGTATATCAGGAATCTCTTGACATCGTCGGTCATGGGGTAGGGCAACTCGCCCTTGGGGCCGAACCACTTGTCGTAGAGCTTGAAATACTCACCGCCCTCGATGGCCTCCATCAGGGCGTTGTTCACCACCGCCCGGAAGTCGGAGTCGTTCTTCCGCATGGCCATCCCGTATGGCTCGTAGCTGTAAAAGTCGCCCACGATCTTCCACTCGGCCGGGTTGGGGGCCTTGGCTTTGATCCCGGCGAGCTGGATGCCGTCGTTGGTGTAGGTGTCAACGCGGCCCTGGACCAGGGCCGTGAAGGCCGCCGCCTGATCCGGGAAGACCACCAGTTGGGCCTGGGGGACCCGCTCGCGGATGATCCGCTCGTTGGTCGAGCCCTGCTGGGCGCCCACGCGCTTGCCCGCGATGTCCTGGATGCCGCGAATGGGGCTGCCCTCCTTCACCAGGAACTGGGCCCCGGTGACGAAGAAGGTCAGGCTGAAATCCACGCTGTCCCGGCGGGGACGCGTATCGGTCATGGTGCCGGAGATCAGATCCACGGCCACGCTGGAGAGCAGGGGAATCCGGGTGGCCGGCGTGCTCTCCTTCAGCTCGAACTTGATGGCCTTGTTCAGCTTCTTCTCGATGTTCTTGTGGACCAATCGCGCCAGGTCAATGGAGAACCCCACCCACTCGTTCTGCTTGTTGATGTAGCCGAAGGGGGGCGAGGCGCTCCGGGCCCCCACGGTAAAGACCCCGGTCCGGTTGATCTTTTCCAGCGTGCTCTCGGCCGCCCAGCCGGTCCCCGCCAGACCGAGGACGACCACGGCCACCGCCACCACGCTTAATACTCGTCGCATCTGCCTCCTCCTTTTCCATTTTCGATTGAGGATTGAGTGACGCGCTCATGGCAATCCGCAATCCCAAATCCAAAATCCGCAATCAGGGTTAGTGCACCAGGATCTTGCTCAGGAAAGTTCGCGTCCGCTCTTCCTGGGGGTTGGCGAAGAGCTCCTGCGGTCCGCCCTCCTCGACGATCCGACCCTCGTCCATGAAGATGATCCGG
>JACQXP010000204.1 GCA_016208645.1 Candidatus Methylomirabilota bacterium
CAGTCTGCCGAGCAGAAGCCGGAAGACTTCCCAGGCCTGTGTCGGGTCTGCGGGAGTGTCGTCCCGCGGGCCGGCGATCCGTCGAGCTGCACCCCCAGGATCTGCAGCGAACGATGCCTGGCGCAGGCCATCGTGGAATACTGGGCGGCGTTCGGCTTGGAGGCCCGGGTGAGCATCCGGGACGGATTCGCCCGCCTGGAAGGCCTGCGCGGCATCTTCCCCCCCGCCTGACTCCAAGTACTTAACCGCCAAGACTGCCAAGGCCGGTGACTGCCGATCAGGCAATTTGGCAATCAGGCAATCAGGAGTTCCCAGTGGCCCGATTGCCGAGTTGCCTGATTGCCTCGTAGCCGTGGCGCACGTGGCGCCTTGGCGCTTTACCTGAGCTGCCGGAGTTCACCGGGCGGTCATGCCGCCGTCTATCACCAGTTCGCTCCCCGTGACGAAGCTGGACTCGTCCGAGGCCAGGTAGAGGATGCCCCAGGCGATGTCCTCGGGCATCGCCAGCCGCCCGAGCGGGGTCAGCGCCGTCCGCTCCTCCCGGACGCCTGGCTGGGCGTGGACCTCGCGGGTCATGGGCGTCTCCACGAAGCCAGGAAACACCGAGTTGACCCGGATGCCTTCCGGCGCGTACTGCACGGCGGCCGTCCTGGTGAAGGCCCGCGCCGCCCCCTTGGAGGCGGAGTAGGCGGTGCCGAGGGGGCTCCCCACCAGCGCGTAGACCGAGATCACGTTGATCACCGAGCCGCCGCCGGATCGTCGCATGGCCGGGATGGCGTGCTTCACCCCCAGGAAGACCCCCTTGGCGTTGGCGGCGAACATGAGATCCCACGCCTCCCCGGTCGCCTGCTCCACGACGGGGCGTGCCGGGTCGCTCCGGCCGGCGTTGTTCACCAGGATGTCCAGCCGGCCGTACTGCGCGATGACCGCATCCACGGTTTCGATCCACTGGGATTCTTGCGTCACGTCCAGGGGACGGAACGTGGCGTTCCCGCCCTCGCGCCGGATGTCGGCTTCGAGGATCGTGCCGGCCGCCTCGTTCACGTCGGCGATCACGACCCCCCGTGCCCCCTCCTTCGCGAACAGCCGGCACGTGGCGGCGCCGATGCCCGAGGCGCCCCCCGTGACGATGGCCACCTTTCCCGCAAGCCTGCCCCCCATCGTGTGCCCTTTCCCCTCGAATGAGCCCAAGAATTTCACCGTCGAGTAGAGAGGAGGCGCGTAGTTGTTTAGGCCAGTGGCTTCCAATGTATCCGTCTTTTCAGACTTCGTGGCAAAAGGCCACCAGGCCCTACAACACGTTTCCTCCTCCCCCTCTAAAAGTAGGGTCGAGGACTGGCGCGGTGCCCCGCAGGCAACCTCTTGGCTGTATCCGCCGTTTCCAGCTTCGTGCCCGTTTAGGGGTCGCCGTAGGCCCGTCTCCAGCCCCCGCCACGTCGAACGGAGCGTGCGGATTTCCCGCACTCCGCTCTCCTGCTCGCTTCACCCCAAGGATTATGGGACCTACCGGGTGGGGAGCGCTTTCGGCAGGGACCCGTGGTACCGGACGCGGTAATCGCCATACAGCCCCAGCGTCCGGTGGAGCCTCTGCCTACTCCACCTCTTCCACCCGTAGCCCGGACGATTCCGTGCCCGCATCAGGTGCCGCCGCACCTTCTTCTCCACCCAGTCTCGGACGTAGGCGAAGCACCGGCTGGAGTGCCCACTGGCAAAGTAGTTGACCCAGCCGCGGAGCACCGGGTTGATCTGTTCGAGCACCCGGTGCACAGGCTGGGACTGGAAGCGCCGGAAGACCTCCTTGAGC
>JACQXP010000205.1 GCA_016208645.1 Candidatus Methylomirabilota bacterium
CCTTCACGATCAGTTCGAGTTCTCTCGGCTTCGGCTCCGGCCAGGCGAAGCGGACGGTGGCCTCGCGGTGGTGCCCGCTACCCTTGGCTCCCTCCACCGCGGCCGGGGCCAATTCGCCACCCCGCCCATCCCGCAATCGCACGATCTCCTCAAACCGGTAGCCATCCAGGTTCAGGGAATGGGTGTCCAGGACCACCTGGAACGTCGGCGCGTCACCCCGTTCTTTCAGGAGCGTGACGTCCACCGTGACCCCGCCCCCCGCAACGGTTTGCTTCGCCCTGGAGGGCGCCTCGCCTGCGCCCAGATGCCCCGGCCCCATGACGAGCAATGCGCCCGCCACCAGGATCCCCGGTACCAACCGTGTCATGTTCATTCACATCCCTCCTCCATTATCCTGGCCCCGGCCGACATGGATCACCTGGTTCCCAGCATCTCGGACATGCGCTTCTGCATCTCGGCCATGCGCTCCATCATGCCGGACATCTGCTTCATCATGTCGGGACCCATCATTCCTCCAGCCTGGCCGCCGCCACCCATCATGCCTCCCATCATTCCCGACATCCCACCCATCATCTCGGCCATCTGCCCCATCATCTGGCCCATCTGCTTCATCCGATCGGGGCTCATTTGACCGCCCATCATCATCTCGGACATCTGCTTCATCATCCCGCCCATCTGCTGCATCATTCCCATCATCTGCATCATGCCGCCCTGTCCCATCCCCCCGGGGCCGGCGGGCGCCTGGGCCAGGGCCATAGAAGAACTGAGGAGCAACACGGCGAGGCTAAGGGTCAATGCGAGGAGTCTTGACTTCATGGGACACCTCCAGTGGCGGAAGCAGGCATACGGGCTCCGTCGGGAAACGAGATGAGCTTATGGACGATCAGCGATCGCTGGGGCGGATCAGGCAGGCTGTTCGGGAGGGTGGTCTACGGATTGAGCGAGTGACCAGAGTGGATAGACTGCCGGGATCGGCCTGGTGGTCTGGCGTGCAGACGGTTGTGGCATAGGGTTGGCTGCCGGAGCGATCTCCACGGCAAAGTCAAGCCATTAGTTTGCAGCCCGATCATGGCCTTTGGCTATTCTCTCGGCACTTTCGGATTCATCGACCAATTCGGACGAGGACCGGCGACCTCACCGGCAAAGCTGGAGACCCCGGACGACCGGCCGGGCCGCAACCGGGGCACGAAGCGGGGGACTCGGGCGACGTAGGCCCGGTAGGCGTCACCGAATTGCGCTTCCATGTCGGCCTCCTCCCGGCGGGCCAGCCGGATGTACATGGCCAGGAGGATGGGCCACGTCAACGCCGTGACGATGGTCGGCCACTGAATGAGCAATCCGATCGTGATCAGGAACAGACCGCTGTACTGGGGGTGCCGGACCCAGCGGTAGAGGCCGTCGGTCACGAGGGCACCCTGGGCGCGGTGGACTAGGCGCCAGCCTCGGGCGATGATGAGGAGGCCCCCGAACATGAGGGCGTTGCTCACAACATGGATGGCGGTCATCAGGGTGGCCCCGCCTCCGAGGAGGGTCACCCACAGGTGCCCGCTGGCGTGGGTGAAGGGATTCAGGACGGGATAGCGGCTTCCCAGGATGCTCGTGAGGATGTAGATGGTGAGCGGAAACCCATACATCTCGGTGAACAGGGGCACGATGAAGGCGCTGTACATCCCGAACGACCGCCACTCGCGGCGCTGGAGCGGGGTCAGGAAACTCAGGACGAAGATCACGAAGAAGGCCGCGTTGAACACGACCAGCGACCAGAAGCCGTACCCGTAGGGGATGTTCTCGCCGTGCATGGGTTACTCCCAGTATCCTAGGATCTCAATCATGGCTACTCCTTTCCGGGGTCAACCCGGACCGCGCAGATCGCGCGACAGGCCAACACAAAGAACACCAGGAGGCCGAGGCCGACGATGCTGGCGATGCGGAGCCCGAAGAACGGCGCGACGAGGATCATGACC
>JACQXP010000183.1 GCA_016208645.1 Candidatus Methylomirabilota bacterium
ATGGGTTCGATCTGAACTGTCATCGCTGCAAAGCCAAAGGCGTACGAAGGTACGAGGGTACGAAGGTACGAGGGTACGAGGGTACGCGTCCAATGCGGAATGCGGAATGACTCATCGCTTGAACGTTGGAACGCTTGACGGCAAGAGCGTACGAAGGTACGAGCGTACGAATGGACGGGGGAGTTCTTGAAGACGGGTTCTGATGCAGTCGGCGTACATTCGTACATGCGTACGGTCGTACGCCTTTCGCCTTTCGGGTACATTCGTACGTTCGTACTCTCGTACGCATCTGGTTATCGAACAGCATGTACTCCAGGGGCCGGGCGAGCCAAGGGCGAAAAATGATCACGCTCTCTTGGATTTCCGCTGCAGTCGCAACTCCGCCTCGGACGGGCGCAGGTACCGGGGGACCAGGGAGTCGGCGGGATCCCGCTCGCCCCGCAGGAGTCGCTGCCGGCCGAGTTCCGCCACGCAGGCCGGGCGTGAGCCGCGGCTAGCCAGGGGCGGGACCAGCATCCGGTCTCCCAGGAGGCGCCGGAAGAGGTCCCCGTAGGCGCCCAGCCCATCCCCGAGAAACAGGGTCGGTCTGCGGATCTTGCCGCAGAGGACTTCCGGCGGGAGGGCCGCATCCTCCATGATTCGCTGCAGCGCGCCGTTCCGGTACCGGAAGAGGGCCGCGTAGACCTCCTGCTTGCGGGCGTCCAGGACCGGGCAGACCTGGCACCCCGCGAAGGGGACGGACCACGCCAGCGCCTCCAGGGTGGGCACGCCCACCACCGGGAGTCCCGTGGCATAGGCCAGGCCCTTGACCGTGCTCAGCCCGATGCGCAAGCCGGTGAAGGATCCCGGCCCGATGCTCACCGCGATGCCGGCGAGCGCCTCCAGGCCGAGGCCGGCATCCCGGAGCATCCGGTCAATGGTGGGGAGCAGCCGCTCGGAGTGGGTGGCCTCCACGTTCAGCGTGTACTCGGAGACCAGGCCACCCTCGCCGACCAGCGCCACCCCCCCCTGCATGCTCGACGTTTCCACACCCAGGACGAGCATCCGTACCTCCGGTGGCGAGAGTATACCCGGCGGCCAGGCCCTGGCCCAATTGAAAATTTCAAACCGAACATGAGAAGCCGGTAACGAAGTCGGTTGTCAGTCGCCGGTTGTCCATGGCGTATCGAGCCTTCGTCCCGTCCCATTTGACAACGCCATCCCCCCTCGATAGGATGCGCCCATCGCTGGTCGCTCACCCTCATCTCCTCACGCCTCACGTCTCACGCCTCACGGGAAAGGAGGTCCCATGAAGGCCGTCCGGTTCCACGAGCATGGCGGTCCCGAGGTCCTGCGGTACGAAGAGGTGCCCGAGCCGGCCCCCACGCCCACCCAGGTGAAGCTCAAGGTGAAGGCCGTCGCCCTCAACCACCTGGACATCTGGTTGCGCAAGGGTCTGCCGGGGGTCAAGGTTCCCCTTCCCAAGATCGGCGGCTGCGACATCGCCGGCGAGGTCGTGGCGGCCGGATCCGCCTGCACCCGCGTCAAGCCCGGCGAGCGCATCATGGTCTCCCCCGGGTGGACCTGCGGGCAGTGCGCCGCGTGCCTGCGGGGCGAGGACAACCTCTGCCGCGCCTACCAGATCATCGGCGGGTACGGCGTGGACGGCGGGTGCGCCGATTTCATCTGCGTCCCCGAGGTCAACTGCATCCCCATCCCCGAGCGTCTCGACTATCCCTCCGCCGCCGCGGTCCCCCTCACCTTCCTCACGGCCTGGAACATGCTCCGCCGGCAGGCGCGCCTCAAGCCCGGAGAGGACGTGCTGGTCATGGGCGCGGGCAGCGGCGTCGGCACCGCCGCCATCCAGATCGCCAAGCTCGTCGGCGCCCGGGCCATCGCGGTGGCCAGCACGGACGAGAAGCTGGCCAAGGCAACCGCGCTGGGGGCGGACGCGGGGATCAATTACGCGAGCCAGGATCTGGGCCAGGAGATCCGCCGGCTGACCGGCAAGCGGGGCGTGGACGTGGTCTTCGAGCACGTCGGGGGCGCGACCTGGGAGAAATTGATCCCGAACATCGCCCCCGGTGGTCGCCTGGTCACGTGTGGGGCCACCGCCGGATACGACGCCAAGGTGGACATCCGCTACCTCTTCTCCAAGACCATCGCCATCCTTGGGACCTTCATGGGGTGCAAGGCCGACCTGCTGGAGGTCGTCCGGTATATGGGGGAAGGCAAGCTCCATCCCGTCGTGGACCGGACGCTCCCCCTCGCAGAGTGCGCCCAGGCCCACCGCCTGATCGAGGACCGGGACCAGTTCGGGAAGATCGTGCTGCTCCCATAGGAGAGGCGTACGAAAGTACGAGGGTACGAAGGTACGCCGGGGAAGGGAGCGTACTTTCGTACCCTCGTACGCTCTCGCTCAACTTCGGATGCGGGTCATGTCCTGCGCGAGGTGCCGCATCCCCCAGAAGCAGAACAGCGCCGCCAGGGTCAGGCTGGCCGGCGCGATCCAGAAGGCGGCGGCCAGTCCCACCCGGTCCGAGACCATTCCCACGATCGTCGGGGAGATGGCGTCCCCCAGGGCGTGAATGACGAAGATGTTCAGGGCGTAGGCGGTGGCGCGCACCTCCGCCCGGCTCACGTTGGCGATGATGGCATTCAGGGGGCCGGTGTTGAGAAAGATGAAGGCCTCCGCCAGGAAGATGGCGGCCAGGACCCAGGTGCGATTCTCCAGCAGGATGACCGCCGCGGCACACGGGACGCTCAGGAGGAGTCCCACCCCGGATACCAGGAAGTATGCCGCAGGGACCCGCGTCAGCAGCCGATCCCCCAGCCATCCGCCCGCCACGGTCCCCCCCACCCCGCTGACCAGGGTCAGCAGCCCGAAGGTGAGGTTCGCCTCGGCCAGCGCCATCCCACGCACCCGGACGAGATAGGTGGGAACCCACGCCGCCAGGCCTCCGATGGCGAACGTCATGACCGTCATGGCCAGGCAGTTCAGGACGTAGCTTCGCGTCCGGAGGAGCCCCAGGTAGTCAGGCTTCCGGGGAAGACCGGGGCCGGCCGCCATGACCGCCGTGCCGTCCAGGGCGCCGCGCGCCGGCTCGGGCAGCCGGCCCACGGACCACGCCAGGAAAAGGCCGGGCAGCCCGACGACGAAGAAGGCCGCCCGCCAGCCGAACGCCTGTTCCAGGACCCCGCCCAGGAGATACCCCAGCGCGCTCCCGACCGGAATGGCCATGCTGAAGACCGCCAGCGCTCTCCCCCGACGCTCCGGAACGAAGTGATCCGAGAGCAGGGCCGGGGCCACCGACCCGTAACTCGCCTCCCCGATGCCGACCACCGCACGCCCGATCAAGAGGTCCCGATGATGCCGGACCGCACCCGAGAACGCCGTGGCCACGCTCCACACGGCGACGCCCAGCCCCATCAGGCGAGGCCGGGACCAGCGATCCGCCAGCAGGCCGAAGACGGGCGCCGTGGAGAGGTACACCCACATGAAGGCCGAGGCGAGGAGACCGAGCTGGGTGTCGGTGAGTCCCAACTCGGCCTGGATGGGCGGGAAGACCGCGAAGAGGATCTGCCGGTCAATATAGTTGAGCAGGTTCACCCCGAAGAGGAAGGCGAGAACGATCCAGGGGTTCTTCACCGGGAGGAGCCCTCCGGGATGTGGCCGGCGGCGACGGGGGGCCGCATCCCGGCCCAGTACAGGATCGTCCCCGCCGAGGCCAGGGCCGCGGCGGCGGCGTACAGCCATGCCATGCCCAGGGGCTCGTAGAGGAAGCCGCTCACCGCGTTTCCCAGCAGGGTGCTCAGGCCGAAGACCACCGAGGCGAAGACGCCCTGAGCGGTGGCCCGCAGTCCCTCAGGCACCAGCATGTCCACGCTCTGCACCGCGGCCAGATAGAATACTCCGAAGGTGAAGGCGTGGGTGAGCTGGATCAGGAGCAGCGCGACCGGATCGCCGGCCGCGATGGACAGGAGCCACCGGAGCGGGTGGGCACCCAGCCCCAACGTCATCCAGACGCGCAGACTGGCCAGGGGAGAGATCCGGCTCCAGCAGATCATCACGACGAGCTCGCTCATGGCCGCCAACGCCCACGCCGTCCCGGCGAAGGCGCTGGACAGCCCCAGACGCTTCAGGTGGATCGTGAAGAACGTGGTGTAGGGTCCGAAGCTCATGCGAGCCAGCGATGCCGCGGCGAGCAGCAGCACGAATCGCCTGTCCCGCAACGTCTCAAGGAACGCGCCGAGCCGGGCTGGTGGGAGGCTGGCCCGTCGCCGGCTGCGCCCCATCCAGGCGATGGCCCCGCAGGCCAGCATGGCCAGGGCGATCCCGTGCATCCCCGCCCGCAGGCCGATCCGGTCCACCACGGCGCCGGCGACCACCGCGGTGAGAATGTAGCCGATGGTTCCCCACAGCCGGATGCCCGCGAACCCCTGGGGGCGACCGGCCAGCGCGTGGAAGGCCATGCTGTTGGCCAGGGGGATGAGGGGCGTGCGAAAGACGGCGAAGATCAGCACGGCCAACGCCATCGGCGCGAGACCGCTCAGGTTTGCGATCCACAGCGCGACCAGGGCCGACACCCAGGTATTGACCAGGGAGATCTCCTCCCCCCGCCGGGTGGCATCCCCGAAGGCGGTCCAGAGGAACGGGGCAAAGACGGCGATCCCCGGGGAGATCGCGTTCAGAAGGCCGAGCTGGACGGGGGAAAAACCGAGGTGCTGCCAGAAGGGAGTGATGTACGGCTCATAGACGCCGATGGCGGCGAAGTACCAGAAGTAGTAGGCGGCAAGAACCCGGGTGCTGGTCAGGCCATGCTCCCGAAAAAGCGTTCGGTGGTTCGGTGGTTCCCGGAACAATCGAACAGTCGAACCGCCGAACAGTTCCAAGTCACATGATCGGTCCCGGGTAGACCCGCGGGATCTCCACCGCCTCGCAAGAGACGCCCGCGACGCCCGGGACCCGCTTCGCCACCTCGGCGGCGGCATCCATCATGGCCGGGCTGAAGACCACGCCTTTCAGCGCCACGCGGCCCGACTGGGCGGCGACCTCGACGTTGATGTTCTTGGTCACGGGATCCTTGGCGATGGCCGCTCGCACCTGCGCCGCCAGGCTCAGGTCACGGATCCGCTGCCGGGATTCCGGCGTGGGCTGGTACTGCGGGTGCTGGGCCGCCGACACCAAGAGGTCGGTGTAGAACTGCCAGGTATCGGCCCCGGTGTTGATCACTAGGTCGTAGTGCTCCGGCTGCATCCAGTCCAGCCCGAACAGGTAGTCGATGCGCGCGGAGAGTTCCCGGTCGTAGTTGCGAACCCGGGTCGCGGCCGTCCGCTGGTCCACCTTGTCCTGCTCCACGACCCGTCTCACGCGGACATTGAAGGGGGCCATGATCCGAACCTTGAGGGCGTGGCTCACGTCCCGGAGGAAGAACGGGCCCCATCGCCCGGCCGTGACCACCTTGCCTTTCTCGGCGAAGGAATAATACGCCGCCTCGATGAAGATCAGGTAGCGGCGCTTCTCCTCGTCAAAGCGCTCCCA
>JACQXP010000184.1 GCA_016208645.1 Candidatus Methylomirabilota bacterium
CATACAATCACGCAGGCAATGTACTCTCCCGGCACCCCCCGTGTTCAGCAAAAAAATGTGGGACATGATCAGCCGCGCAGGGGGAGAGGATGAGGAGATGAGGAGAGAAGGCTGGCGGCCGGCGGCGAACTGTGGTATGAGAGCACTTCATTGCCGACCGGAGAGTGGAACGCACGTCACCGCATGGAGGATGCCATGACACGGCGATGGATGGTGTGTGGGCTCCTGGTTATGAGCCTGCTTCTGCCGGGGCTGGCGCGGGCGCAGGACACCCTGGTGGTCTATTCGAGCGTGGATGAGGAGAACGCCAAGAAGCTTTTGGATGCCTTCAGCAAGGCCACGGGCGTGAAGGTGCGCTTCACCTTCCTCTCCTCGGGGCCCGCGGTCGCCCGCATCGAGGCGGAGAAGAACAACCCCCAGGCCGATGTCTGGTACGGCGCGCCCAGCGAGAATCACGTGGTACTGAAAGAGAAGGGCCTCTCCCAGCCCTACGTCTCGCCCAACGCCAAGGACCTGGCGGCCAAATTCAAGGACCCCGAGGGCTACTGGACCTCCTTCTACATGAACCCGCTGGGCTTTGCCTCGAACCTCAATACCCTGAAGCAGAAAGGGGTGGAGCCGCCCGCGTCCTGGGCGGACCTCTTGAAGCCGGGATTCAAAGGGCAGGTCCAGACCCCCAGCCCTCAGACGTCCGGGACCGGCTACAACATGGTGGCCGCCCTGGTCCTGATCATGGGCGAGGACAAGGCCTTCGACTACCTGAAGAAGCTGAACCCCAGCATCCAGACCTACACCCAGAGCGGCACGGCGCCGTCCAAGGCTGCGGCCATCGGGCAGGCGGGCGTCGGCATCCAGTTCACGCCGGCGTTCCTCCAGCTCATCGAGGAGGGGTACCCGCTGAAGATCACCTTCCCCAAGGAGGGGGTGGGCTTCGAGGCCCCGGCCATCTCCATCCTGAAGGGGGCGCCGCATCCCGAGGCGGCCAAGAGGCTGGTGGATTGGGCCATCTCCCTCCGCGGCCAGGCCACTTTGACGGATGCCAAGACGTACTTCGTCCCGGTCCACCCCAAGGCCAAGGTAGCCAAGGGCCTCCCCGCCTTCGATGAGATCCCGACGATCAACTACGACGCCATCTGGGCCGGGAAGGAAAAGAAGCGCCTGGTGGATCGCTGGATCAACGAGGTCCTGCGGGCCCCGAAGTAGCCGCCGGTGGGCATGCAGTCCGTCGTCCGATGGTGGGCCCAG
>JACQXP010000185.1 GCA_016208645.1 Candidatus Methylomirabilota bacterium
ACGTATAGGGGGACGTTGCGTTAAATATAGGGGGACGTTGCGTTAAAAGTTCAAAGTTCAGCGTCGCCGGCCGCCAACTACCACTCACCGCGCTGCTCACGGCGCGCCGAAACTTCCGTGCCACGTTGCCAAGTCATCAGCTTGAGGCGTGGACGTGGACGCGATAGAGGATTGTCGGCTCTTCCAAGGAAAGACATCCGGCCCTACTTGGATCCGAGAAGTCAAAGGAAAGCGCATGGAGGTTGGCTTAGTGGCCATAGTCCGTCTTTGTCCAGTCGCCCGACAGGATCGGCCGGTTGAGGCTTTCGGCCATGCCTATGCCCGCCGGATCATCTCGATCAGCTCATTGAGCTTCTGGTCGGAGACCTTCTGTCCCCGCAGGGTCCGGAAGAGGAGCGGCAGCCGGGCGACGACGTCCCGCTTGCGCAGGACCTCTGGGGGGAGTTTCCCCCGAGAAACCCGGGCCAAGTCAAAGAACTGATACCAGGCGTCGCTCCCCCGGCGGATTCGCAGGGCCTTGGCGTACTCGGTGAGCTTCGCCTCGGACTCTGGTGGTGGCAGCAACCCCCGTTCCAGCTTGCTGAGGTTTCCCGGGTCGTACCCATGGGCATCACAGAACTGCCGGAGGGTCATCTCTTGCCTGATCCGCAATTCCTTGAAAAGGCTTCCGAATGGGCTCTTGGGCATGGTCCCTCACCTCCTTGCGTTGTCAACAAAATACAACAGGTGAGAGAGGGCGGAGGTCCACGACGCAGCCCGGGCCCCGTACCTCGCCTACGATTCCGGCTATAATTGACAAAATGTATATTTTGGCATACGCTCCCCTTCGATCAGGGGAGGAGCCGCATGGTCAAGAGGATGTCCGCCAAGGAGGCCCGCGAGCGATTCGCCGAGCTTCTCGGCCAAGTCCACTACGGCAAAGACACCGTCATCGTCGAGAAGCAGGGGAAACCCGTGGTCGCCGTCATCGACATGGAGCGGTATGAGCGCCTCGCCAAGGCGTGGGATGCGCCCTTCGCCGTGCTGGATAGGATCCGGGCCAAGAACCGGGACAAGCGCCCCGACCGGGTCGAGAAAGATGTCGCAGACGCGATAGCCGAGGTTCGAGCAGCCCGCCGCGCGAAAAGCCGGAAGCGTGCGTAGGGCCGTCCTCGATACCAACGTCATCGTCAGCGGCCTCATTACCAGCAAGGGCACCCCCGCCGATCTCCTCACGGCATGGCGAAACCGCCGGTTCGACCTGGTGATCGGGCCAGCGATCCTCCAGGAGATCGAGCGGGTTCTGCGCCTTCCCCGGATCACCAAGGCGTACCGCCTCGCCCCGCAGGACATCAGCGGTTTGGTCGAACTCTTGACCTCCCGCGCCGTTCTGACACCCGGGCGCCTCGCCATTCCCTCGACGGCCCGTGATCCGGAAGACGACCAGATCCTCGCCTGCGCCATCGAAGGTCATGCCGATTACATCGTCACCGGAGATCAGGACTTGCTGATCCTGGAACGGTTCCAGGGAATTCCCATCATTCCGCCCGCCGCCTTCGCGGCCGTCCTGCGAACAGCCCGCTGAACGCTCCACACGCCGAGACTCCGGGAGAACCCTGGCGATCTCAACGGCCTCTCCGTCCGATTGATCTTCTGCTTTTTCGAGTTCGTCAGGGACGTGGCAGATCCTCCACCGCCGCGCGGGCGGCGGCCAGGTTTGCCTCGGGGACGCGGAGGTCCACGACGCAGCCGGGCCCCACCAGCAGGCGCCGTCCGCCGCACTGCGCGACGGCGTCGCGAACCTGGTCCCGGACCGCCTCCGGGCTTGCCGTGATCATGGACCCCCGCTCGTCCAGCCCGCCGACCAGGGCCTGTGAGACCTGGCCGATGGCTTCCGCCAGGGACGGGCGGGTCCGCCGGTCGTGCCAGTTCAACGCCTGCGCGGGATACGTGGCAGCCAGGTCCGTCAGATACGGAAGGTCCCCATGGAGGTGGAGGAGGACGATCGTCTCGCTGCTCGTCGTCGCCTGAAGGACGCGGAGGTCAGGGGGCTCCACGAAGGTCCGGTGCTCCTCCGGCGACAGGACCTCCGGCGTCGCCGCCTGCGTGGCGAAGAAGATCCCATCGGCCCCCGCCTCGATGCATGCGCGCACATAGGCCTCGACCGTCGCGCCGATCGCGTCCAGCGCCGCGTGCAGCCGCGCCGGGTCGCGCGCCATCGTCTCCTGCACCAGGGCGGGCCCCGCCACCTTCCGGGCGACGGTGAAGGGCGAGAAGATCGTCTGGAGCACCGGTGCGTCGTCCTCCCGGCGGGCGCAGATGGCCCGGAGGCAGGAGAGTTCCCGGGCCAGGGCCTTCGCGGACGGGTCCAGGGGGCGCAGGCGACTCCAGTCCTCCATCCGCTGCACGGCGTGCCGGACGCACGTCCGGGCGCCATTCGAGCCCCCCTGGTACGCCGTCTCGCACCCCCAATCCTCCACGCAGTAGACCCCGTTCGGCATGACCTTCATGAAGTCCAGGTCGTACCGCCGGTGGAAGGCGAGCAGCGCCTCCGCCAGGGCCGCGGGATTCAGATCCAGGTCCGGGAAGTGCCGCCAGAAACTGATGGGGACCCGATCCACGGGCCGGCCCGCCAGCGCCGCCCGCACTCGTTCTCGCTTGGTCATGGGCGACCCCACCCCTCCCTCACCGCACGCGCATGTCCGGGGCCCAGATCGTCTGGTCCGGCGTCGGTTTCCACACGAGACGCTCCCCCAAACCATAGATGTTGGGCTCCCGGTACAGGAAGGCACCCGGCGGATCGTCGTGAAGGACCCGCGCCGCCTGGTGGAGGAGGTCCCTGCGCTTTTGGGCCTCCATGGTTGCGTTGGCCGCGTTCAGCAGGCGGTTGAACTCCGGACTCTTGTAGTACGAGTAGGGGCTCCCCTCCTTGATCAGCGACAGGAGTCCCCCGGCGTCGAACGTCGGCCAGGCCCAGCCGATGAGCGCCATGGGCGCCAGTTGGTGGGCCTTCGTCAGCTTGGCCATGTACACGCCCCACTCCAGGGCGTGGAACTCGCTCCGGATGCCCACCTGGCCGAGCTGGCCGGCGATGGCCTGGGCCACCTCCTTGTCCAGGAGATAGCGCCCGCTGGGGGAATCCAGGCTCGTCTGGAACCCGGTGGGATAGCCCGCCTCGGCCAGAAGCTGGCGGGCCTTCGCCGGATCGTAGGGATACGGCTTCAAGTTGGGGTTGTGGCCGAAGTAGTCCGACGTCACCAGTTGCCCGTCCAGGGGGGTGGTCTTGCCCTCGAAGAGGCTCTTGACCAGGGCGTCCTTGTCGATGGCGTAGTTGACCGCCTGCCGGACCCGCCGGTCGCTCATGGGCGGCTTCTCGGCGTTGAACAGGACCAGCATGCCGCGGTTGCTGGGGACGACGGCCACCCGCCTGCCGGACGCCGCTGCGATCCGCTTGGTGTCCGTGGGCGGCACGTTGGTGATCAGGTCCACCTCGCCGGTGAGGAGCGCCGCGATGCGCGTCCCGTCCTCCGGGATCGGACGGAAGATCACCGTCCCGATCTCAGGCGTCTTCCCCCAGGCCCCCGCCCGCCGTTCCAGGGTCACGTGATCGTCCTTGATCCACCCCACCAGGCGATAGGGCCCGGTCCCGACGGGCTGGCGGGCCAGCCGCCCCGGATCCTCGGCCGTATACTTCGGCGGCACCATGAAGATCGTCGCGAGCTGGGGGACCAGGGTCGGGAACGGCTCCTTGGTGTGGATCCGGACGGTGCTGGGATTCACGACCTCCACCCGGCTGATCGGCTTCAGCCAGGTGGCGACCCGCAGGTTCGTCTTGGGATCGAGGATCCGCTCGAGGTTGTACTTGACCGCCGAGGCGTCGAACGGCTCGCCGTTGGCGAACGTCACCCCCGGTCGGAGGCGGAACTCCCACGTGGTGTCGTTGAGGGTCTTCCAACT
>JACQXP010000186.1 GCA_016208645.1 Candidatus Methylomirabilota bacterium
ACGGGATGGTGATCACGGTCTGGCTGCACATGTTCCGGGTCTTCATGACCGGCTCCTACAAACCCCCGCGGGAGTTCAACTGGGTGGTGGGGGTCATCCTCCTGACCCTCACGCTGCTCCTGAGCTTCACCGGGTACCTGCTGCCGTGGGATCAGCTTTCCATCTGGGCGGTCACGGTCGGGACGAACATGGCACGGGCCACGCCGCTCCTGGGCCACGAGGGGCCCTTCGCCGACGTGGTGGGAGTCACCCCCCGCTACGACGCGCGGGCCTTCCTGCTGGGAGGGAGCGTCGTCGGTCCGCCCACGCTGCTCCGGTTCTACGTGCTGCACTGCATCTTCCTCCCCATCCTGGCCAGCCTGTTCATGATCGTGCACTTCTGGCGCATTCGGAAGGACGGGGGGGCCTCGGGACCCCTCTAAACCGATTGCGGATTGCGCCCCCTCCCCACCCCTCCCCCGGCCCGGGGGAGGGCAAGGGTGGGGGAAATCCGAAATTGAGCGCGGAGCGCGAAAGATGGCTGAGGTGAAAGCGACACCGGCCGCGGCGGCGGCCAAGGCCAAGTCGGCCCCCACCAGCGCGGTGAAGAAGGCCCAGCTCGAGGACCGCGTCCACGTCTGGCCCTTCCTGGTCCGGAACGAGTGGATCTGCACGCTCATTGTCATGGTGCTGCTGACCGTGTGGTCCATCGTGATCAACGCCCCCCTGGAGGAGCCGGCGAACCCTGCCAACACGCCCAACCCTTCCAAGGCTCCGTGGTACTTCCTGGGGCTGCAGGAGATGCTGGTCTACTTCGATCCCTGGATGGCCGGCGTGGTCCTCCCCAGCCTGATCATCGTCGGACTCATGCTGATCCCCTACGTGGACATCAACCCCAAGGGGAACGGCTACTACACCTTCCGGGAGCGGCCCTTCGCCATCACCACGTTCCTCTTCGGGTTCCTGATCCTGTGGGTGACCCTGATCATCCTGGGCGTCTTCTTCCGGGGGCCGGGGTGGAACCTCTTCTGGCCCTGGGACCGCTGGGATCCGCACAAGGTGGTGGCGCTCACCAACGTGGATCTGCCCTACTTGGATATCGGTGGGACGGGCCTGCCGTTCAAGTGGCTGGGCAACCCAAAGATCTTCGGCGTCGAGCTGATCGGACTTGCCCTGTCGGCGCTCTACCTGGGGGTCCTGCCGGTGGTCTACTACTGGTGGAAGAACCCTGCCAGTCCGACGCTTCAAGCCCTCGGGCCTGTGCGGTACGCCATTGTGTCCGAACTCTTTCTGATCATGATGTCCCTGCCCCTGAAGATGTTCCTGCGCATCGCCTTCAATATCAAATACGTGTGGGTCACCCCGTGGTTCAACATCTGATGTTCGGACGAGAACGCACGCGTATCCCGGA
>JACQXP010000187.1 GCA_016208645.1 Candidatus Methylomirabilota bacterium
ATGGGTGGTTCATGTGTATAATCGCGGCGGAGCACCCGCGAGACCTGGCGACGCCGGAGCGGGCAAACGTCCTTGACCCATTCGAACACGGCCGCCGTCATCGTCGTCGGCAACGAGGTCCTGTCCGGGAAGGTCCCGGAGAGCAACGCCGTCTTCCTGGTACGGGAGCTGCATGGTCTGGGCGTGGCCCTGCGCGCGATCCACGTCATCCCCGACGAGCTGGACGTCATCGCCGAGACCGTCTCCGCCGCGTCCCGGGCGGTGGCCCATGTCTTCACCACCGGCGGCGTGGGTCCGACCCATGACGATGTGACCCTCCCGGCCATCGCCCGCGGCCTGGGGAGGGACCTGGTCGAGTGCGAGGAGATGACCGCCGTCCTGCGCCACTTCTACCCGGACGGGCTCAACGAGCACGTGATGCGCATGGCCATGCTCCCGCGCGGGGCGCGTCTGCTGCGCGACAACGGGCTCGAGTTCCCCGCCGTGGCCGTCGAGAACATCTACGTCTTCCCGGGAGACCCGAAGCTGATGCAACGCAAGTTCACGGCCATCCGCGAACGGTTCCGCTCGACCCCCTTCACCATGCGCCGGCTCTACACGTCCTGCGACGAAGGCCCGATCGCGGCGCTCATGGAAGAGGCCCAGGGTCGGTTCCCCGAGGTGCAGGTCGGCAGCTATCCGGTCTACGACAACCCCGAGTACCGGGTCCTGATCGCCCTCGAGTCTCGCAACGCAGGCCAGGTCGAGGACGTCTTCCAGTATCTGCGCACGCGGCTTCCGCCGGGTGCGCTGGTCTGGGAAGACTGACGCGGGGCAGGGCAAACCTCCAAGACCCCAAGCTACGAAGGGTGCTGTGACGCCCCTCTTCGTGGCCTGCGTGCCTTCGTGGTAGACGGCCGCTCTTGCAGCCGCGCGTCACCGCGTCGTCGGCTGGAGCGTCCCCGCGGCCGCCACCTGCCGCACCGGCTTGGCGGAGAGCAACTCCACCTCGAACAACAGGGTCGCATCCGGCGGGATCACGTCCCCGAATCCTCGCGGCCCATATGCGAGGTCGCTCGGGATGATCAGCTTGCGCTTGCCCCCCACCTGCATCGTCGCCAGACCTTCGTCCCAGCCCGCGATCACCTGACCACGGCCCAGCAGGAACTGGAAGGGCTTCTTGCGATCGACGCTGCTGTCGAACTTGCGGCCGTTCTCCAGCGTGCCCGTGTAGTGGACCTCCACGGTGGCCCCGGGCAGAGGCTGGCCGCCCGTCCCCCGCACCAGCTCGATGTACTTGAGGCCGCTCGTCGTGGTGACAGTCACCTCCGGCGGCTTGGCCGGAGCGACGGGCTGCGGCGGCGGCACGGGCGCCGGCGGCTGCTCGGGAGCGGAAGAACCACAGCCGTGAAGCGCGAGCACGGCCAGCAGCGGGAGCAACAGCACCGGGGAAAGGCGGATCATCGCGAGGCTCCTTCCAAGAGGTAGGCGCCCAACAGCTTGGCAGGGCCGCTGCGAGCGGTCAAGATCGGGGAGGGTGGAGCGACGCAGAGAAATGGGAAGTCG